>NZ_JBHXTL010000012.1:36785-125246 GCF_042677365.1 Kitasatospora sp. NPDC127116 | reverse complement strand
CCCCCCACCCTCCCGAAAGCCCCCAACAACACCAACCACCCCCCTTTGCCCACCCCCACCCCGAGGCGCACGCTGGACCCAGGGAGGTGCCGCGCACAATGAGCACCCTTGAGGAACAGATCGACATCGCCGCCCCCGTCCTCGCCGCCTGGGAGCAACTGCACCGGGTGCACGAGTACCCCCGGTTCGTCGACGGCGTCAGCAGCGCCCAGCCGCACGGCCGGAACCTCGCGCACCTCGGGGTGGAGGTCGACGGCGAGCGGCACTCGGTCGATGCCGAGATCACCGACCGCGGCCGGGGCCGGGTGATGGCCTGGCGGACCCTGGGTCAGCTTCCGCTGCGCGGCGCCTTCGCGCTGCTGCCGCTCGATGCCCGGCACACCCGGTTGCAGATCCGGGTGGAGTACGACCCGGAGGCGGTGCGGCGCGAGTTCGGCGGGCCGCGCGGTTTCGCCCAGGCCGGGGCGATCGAGCGGGCGGTGCGCGAGGATCTGGACCATTTCCGGGAGCTGGTCGAGGCGCGGGTGAACGCCGTCGGGGCCGACCCGTAAGCATCGGATAAGCCCAGCTCAGCGCGGGCGGTGAGGCTCTTCACAGCGCACCGTCCGGCAGACCGTTTCGGTTTCAACCTGTGGCAGACTCGGGTGCCATGGACATCGGGCCGGTCACCAGGACGCTCCGCGCGGCGGTCTTCGCCGCGCTGGTCGTGCTGCTCGCCGGGCTCGGCCAGGTCCTGGTCACCGGCCGCACGCTCCCGGTCGGCCCGATGCTGCTGGCCTCGGCCGCCGTCTTCGCGGTGGCCTTCTCGCTGGCCGGCCGCGAGCGCGGCTTCCCGGCGATCGCGGCGGTGTTCCTGCCCCTGGAGCTGGGCGCCGGCGCGCTGTTCGACCTCGCGCAGAGCACGTGTCCCTCGCTGCCGCCCGGCGCCGGGCACGGCCTCCAGCCGCTGCTGTGCGGTGGCGGTTCGCTCGGCGGTTTCCTGCTCGGTCACGGCGTCTCCGCGCGGGCCGGTGTGCTGCTGCTCCTGTTGCTGCACACGGTGATCGCGCTGGCCGGCGCCTACTGGCTGCGCCGTGCGGACGCCGCGCTGTGCTGCCTGGCCGGCGCCGTCCGGATGGTGGGCGAGTTCCTGCACCGCCATCTGCCGGCCGCCGCCCGCTGGCTGCGGCTGCTGGCCGCCCCGCTGCCGGCCCGTCCGCCGGCGCGGGTGCCGTTCCCCCGGGCCAGCCGCGCGCTGGTCCCCGCCGAGGACGTCGTCGTCCGCCCGGCCGTCCGGCGCGGTCCGCCGGTGTTCGCCCTGGCCGTCTGAGCCGCGGGCCTCCCCGCCCGCTCAGTCGGCTGTTCTCTCCCCCCCGCGCAGGCCCCGACCGGCCGCGCCGCCCCGTACGCCCGAGAGCACAGGACGACACCCCATGAGCAACACCCGCAAGACCGCCAAGAAGGCCTCCGCCACGGACCGCATGCGCGTCGCCCGCGCCCAGGCCGAGCGCTCCGAGCGCATCCGCCGCCGGGTGGTGGTCGGCGGCGCCTCGGCCGCCGTCCTCGCCCTCGCGGCGGGTGTGGCCTTCGCCGTCGGCGGCTCCTCCGGCTCCGGTTCGAGCGCCGCGAACGGCCCGCTGGTCGTGCCGGCCAACGCGAGCGGCACCGACGGCACCGTGGTCACCTACGGCAAGGCCGACGCCCCGCACACCCTGGACGTCTACGAGGACTTCCGCTGCCCGTTCTGCGAACAGCTGGAGACCACCACCGGCACGGCGATCCAGCAGCTCGCGGACGACGGCACGTACAAGGTCCAGTACCACCTGGCGACGTTCCTGGACAACAACCTCGGCGGCAAGGGCTCGCGCACCGCGCTGGCCGCGGCCGGCGCCGCGCTGAACGAGGGCGTGGACAAGTTCAAGGCCTTCCACGACGTGCTGTACGCCAACCAGCCGGACGAGCGCAGCGACGCCTTCGGCGACGTCAACCACGTCCTGGACCTGGCCGGCCAGGTGCCCGGCCTGAAGACGGACGCCTTCGTGAAGGCCGTCCAGGACGGCACCTACGCGCCGTGGGCGGCCAATGTCAACGAGGAGTTCAACAAGAGCGACGTCACCGGCACCCCGACCGTCAAGCTGGACGGCAGGAAGCTGGACGTCCTCTCCAACGGCAAGGCCGTCTCCCCCGAGCAGTTCACCGCGATGGTCAAGCAGGTGACCGGATGACGGCCGGCGCGCCCGCCGTGCGGCCCACGTACGGCGCGAGCCGCCCGTTCGCCTGGCTGCTGCTGATCGGCGGCGCCGTCGGCCTGTTCGCCTCGGCGGTCCTCACCCTGGACAAGATCCGGCTGCTGGAGGACCCGTCCTACGTCCCCAACTGCAACATCAACCCGATCATCAGCTGCGGTTCGATCATGCGCAGCGCGCAGGCGGAGGCCTTCGGCTTCCCCAACTCGCTGATCGGGCTGGTCGCCTTCGGGGTGGTCGTCGCGGTCGGTGCCGGGCTGCTCGCGGGGGCGGCGTTCCGGCGCTGGTTCTGGCTCGGCCTGCAGGCCGGGACGGTGTTCGGGGTCGGCTTCGTGACCTGGCTGATGTACCAGGCGCTGTACCGGATCGGTGCGCTCTGCCCGTACTGCATGGTGGTGTGGGCCGCGGTGATCCCGCTGTTCTGGTACACCACGCTGCACAACCTGCGCTCGGGCGTGATCCCGGTGGGCCCGCGGCTGCGGACGGCCGTCCGGGAGGCGGCCCGCTACCACTGGGTCGTCCCGGCCCTCTGGTACGCGGTGATCGCGCTGCTGATCCTCAACCGGTTCTGGTACTACTGGAGCACCCTGATCTGATCCCGTCCGCCGCCCCTTCCCCCGCGGCAGGGGCGGCGGACCGTCTCCCGGTGAGGCCGCCGATGCGCCGCAGGATCGTCCTCTTCGTCTCCCTGTCCGTGGACGGCTACTTCGAGGGCCCGGACCACGACCTCGGCTGGAACCTCGTCGACGACGAGGTGCACACCCACTTCAATCGCGAGCTCGCCCGAATGGGTGGTTTCGTCTCCGGCCGGGTGACGCACGAGCTGATGGCCTCCGTCTGGCCCACCGCCGACCAGGACCCGGCCGCCGACGGTCCGACGGCCGAGTTCGCGGGCATCTGGCGCGCGATGCCGAAGACCGTCTTCTCCCGCACCCTCGACCACGCCGACTGGAACACCACCGTCGTCCACGAGGTCACCCCGGAGTCGGTCGCCGCCCTCACCGCCGGCCCCGGCGGCGACCTCTGCCTCAGCGGCGCGAACCTGGCCGAGTCCTTCCTCGCCCTCGACCTGATCGACGAGTTCCGGCTCTACGTCCACCCCGTCGTGCTCGGCCGCGGCACGCTCTTCTTCCGCCCGACCGACCACCCCACCCCGCTCGCCCTGACCGAGACCCACCGCTTCACCAACGGCGTGACGCTGCTGCGCTACGAGCGCGTCGGCCCGTCGCCCCTGGACGGGTGACGGGCCGGCGCGACGGACGGGCGGGTCAGAAGACGTACGCCTCGACCTCGGCGAGCAGCTCGGCCCGGCGCCGCTCGCTGATGAAGGAGGCGCGGAAGGAGTTGGCGGCCAGCCGGCGCAGGGCCTCCTGGTCGAGGGCGAGGGCCTCGCGCACGGCGCGGAAGTTGTCCTCCACGTAGCCGCCGAAGTACGCCGGGTCGTCGGAGTTGACGGTGACCAGCAGCCCGGCCTCCAGCATCTCGTCCAGCGGGTGGTCGGCGAGGGTGTCGATGCAGCGCAGCCGGACGTTGGAGAGCGGGCAGAGGGTCAGCGGGATCTGCTCGCGCACCAGGCGGGCGACCAGCTCGCCGTCCTCCAGGCAGCGCAGCCCGTGGTCGATCCGCTCGACGCCGAGGACGTCCAGCGCCTCGGTGATGTACGCGGCCGGGCCCTCCTCGCCCGCGTGGGCGACCCTCCGCAGCCCGGCCTCGGCGGCCCGGCGGTACACCTCGCGGAACTTCACCGGCGGGTGGCCGACCTCGGCGGAGTCCAGGCCGATGCCGGTGATCCGGTCGAAGTACGGGCGGGCGGCCTCGAAGGTCTCCAGCGCGGACTCGGCGGACTCGTCCCGCAGGAAGCACATGATCAGCTGGGCGCTGATGCCGTACCGCTCCTCGCCGCGCTCCAGCGCCCGGGTCAGTCCGTCCACCACCGCGCCCAGCGGGACCCCGCGCGCGGTGTGCGCCTGCGGGTCGAAGAAGATCTCCGCGTGGCGGACGCCCTGCTCGGCGGCCCGGGCCAGGTAGGCGTCGGCCAGGTCGGCGAAGTCGTCCTCGGTGCGCAGCACGGCCATCAGCGCGTAGTAGAGGTCCAGGAAGGACTGGAGGTCGCTGAAGGAGTACGCCTCGCGCAGCGCCTCGGTGTCGGCGTACGGCAGCTCTACGCCGTTGCGGGCGGCGAGTTCGAAGGCGAGTTCGGGCTCCAGGGTGCCTTCGATGTGCAGGTGGAGTTCGGCCTTGGGAAGCGGCATGTGCGATCTGTCCGAGCGTCGGCGGGATGGTTTCTGAGGAACGCGGAAGGATTCATCCTACGATCCGTGCCCACCGGCCGGGTGCAGCCGCGACGGTCCCCGGGCACCCTGGAGGAGGGGACTTCCGCCGAGGAGGCACCGAGATGCGGCACGCCGACGACCCGCACATCCGGCCCGCGGGCATCTCCCCGCACGCCCTGGGCAACGACACGCTCCTGCACGAGCTGGAACAGCTCCACCGCACGCGCCACGAGACCTTCCTGTACGGCTCGGAGGAGGCGCTGAAGCGGCACACGCTGCGCACCGGGGAGCTGGAGGCCGAGTTCCTGCACCGCTTCCCCGGCCGGCAGGTCACCGCGGCCCGGACCAGGGCCGGGGCCAGGGCCCGGGAGGCGGCGGCCCGGGTGGAGTCGCTGCCGGAGTGAGCGGAGCGGATCGCCCGCCCGCCGGGACACGCCGGGCGCGCCGAGGCGTGCCCGGAGCCGGGCGGTCAGGGAGGGTGTGAGGGCAGACGCACCGGACCCCGACCCACCTGGGAGCCCCGCATGCCCATCGCCAGCGTCAACCCCGCGACCGGCGAGACCCTCCAGACCTTCGAACCGCTCGACGCGGCCGGCGTCGAGCGGCGGCTGGCCCGCGCCGAGGCCGCCTTCCACGGCTACCGCGGCACCACCTTCGCCGCCCGCGCCGAACTGATGCACCGCGCCGCCGACCTGCTGGACCGGGAGCAGGAGGCGGTCGCCCGCACCATGACCGAGGAGATGGGCAAGCCGCTCGCCGCCTCCCGCGCCGAGGCCGCCAAGTGCGCCAAGGCGATGCGCTGGTACGCGGACAACGCCGAGGCGCTGCTCGCCGACGAGCACCCGGCCCCGGCCGACGTCGCAGACTCCGGCGCCAGCCGCGCCTACGTCCGCTACCGCCCCCTCGGCCCGGTGCTGGCCGTGATGCCGTGGAACTTCCCGCTCTGGCAGGTCGTCCGGTTCGCCGCGCCGGCCCTGATGGCGGGCAACGTCGGCCTGCTCAAGCACGCGTCCAACGTGCCGCGCACCGCGCTGGCGATCGAGGAGCTGTTCCGGCGGGCCGGTTTCCCGGAGGGCTGCTTCCAGACGCTGCTGATCGGCTCGGGCGCGGTCGAGGGCGTGATCCGGGACCGCAGGGTCACCGCCGTCACCCTCACCGGCAGCGAGCCGGCCGGGCGGGCGGTCGCGGCCACCGCGGCGGACGAGGTCAAGAAGGCCGTCCTGGAACTGGGCGGCAGCGACCCGTTCGTGGTGCTGCCGAGCGCCGACCTGGACGCCGCGGTGCGCACCGCCGTCCGGGCCCGGGTGCAGAACAACGGCCAGTCCTGCATCGCCGCCAAGCGCTTCATCGTGCACACCGACGTCTACGAGCGCTTCACCGCCGCCTTCACCGAGGCGATGCGGGCGCTGAAGGTCGGCGACCCGATGGACGAGGACACCGACGTCGGCCCGCTGGCCAGCCGCCAGGGCCGGGACGACCTGGAGGAACTGGTCGAGGACGCCCGCACCCGCGGCGCCCGGGTGGAGTGCGGCGGCGGACGCCCGGAGGGCTGGGACACCGGCTGGTTCTTCGAGCCCACCGTGCTGACCGGCATCACCCCGGCGATGCGGATCCACCAGGAGGAGACCTTCGGCCCGGTCGCCACCGTCCACCGGGTGGCCGACCTGGACGAGGCGGTGGCGGCCGCCAACGACTCGCCGTTCGGGCTCAGCTCCAACGTCTGGACCACCGACGAGGCCGAGCGGGAGCGCTTCGTCCGGGACATCCAGGCCGGCGGGGTGTTCTTCAACGGCATGACGGCCTCCCACCCGGCGCTGCCGTTCGGCGGCGTCAAGCGCTCCGGGTTCGGGCGGGAGCTGTCCGGGCACGGGATCCGGGAGTTCTGCAACGTCACCACGGTGTGGATCGGCTGAGCCGGACCTCCCGGCCCCGTGCCCGTCCCGGCCGGGTCAGGACGCCATGCGGTGCCGGCCCGGCCCGGGGGTCATCCAGCGGGCGATCACGCCGCCCATCGCGATGAGCGTCAGGCCCCAGAAGATCGCCATCGGCACCAGCACCGGCAGCAGGCTCACCTGGACGGCCACCATGCAGAGGCCGATCGAGAGCGCGATCATGAACGTCACCACGGTGGGGCTGAGGCTGAGCAGCCAGTGCCAGACGCGGTGCCCGAAACCCCGGGCCCTGCGGGCTTCGGGCCCCTCGGCGGCGTCGGCCTGGGCTTCGACTTCCTGGTAGGTCAGCAGGTCCATCGGGATCGCCTCCAAGGCTGGACGGCTGGATGGGAGGAACGCCTGACCCGGGAGGGTCAGGAGGCCTTGCGGGGGGCCGAGGACTTCCGGGTGGCGGTCCTCTTCGCCGCCGGGCTCCTCGTGGCGCCCGTCCCGGAGGTCTTCGCGGAGGCTTTCTCGGAGGTCTTCTCGACGGACTTCTCGGCGGACTTCTCGGCGGACTTCGGGCTCGCCTTCGGGGCGGTCTTCCTCGCCGGGGCGCGCTTGCGCGGCGCGGGCTCCTCCCCGGCGCCGGCCTCCCCGGCTCCGGCGCCCTCGGCTCCCCGCCCGCCCTTGGCCTGCTTGAGGCTGCTGCGCAGCGCCTCCATCAGGTCGATCACGTTGTCCGGCGCCTCGCCCGGCTCCTCCTCGTGCGGGACCTCCACGCCCTCCAGCCGCGCGGTGATCACCTGCTGCAGCGCCTGCTGGTAGTCGTCGTGGAGCTGGGCCAGGTCGAAGTCCTCGGAGAGGGTGTCCATCAGCGACCGCGCCATCTTGAGCTCCTGCGGCCGGACGGTGACGTCCCCCTCGGGCGCGATGCCGGCCACCGGGCGGACCTCGTCGGGCCAGATGCAGGTCTGGAGCACCAGGGTGTTGTCGTGCACCCGCAGCACCGCGGGCGACTCCCGGGTGCGCAGCGCGATCTTGGTGACGGCGATCTGCCCGGACTCGGTGAGCGCGTCGCGCAGCAGCGCGTACGGCTTGGCGGCGGCCTTGTCGGCGACGCCCACGTAGTAGGCCTTGGAGAACATCAGCGGATCGATCTCGCCCTCGTCCACGAAGGCCAGCACGTCGATGATCTTCTTGCTGGGCAGCGGAAGGTCGGCGAGGTCCTCGTCGGAGAGCGTGACGGTCCGCCCGTCGGGGGACTCGTAGCCCTTGGCGATCTCCGCGTACGGGACCTCCTTCTCCTCCTGCTCGCAGTACCGCTTCATCCGCACCCGGCCGCCGTCCTTGGCGTGCACCTGGTGCAGCGGGACGTCGTGCTCCTGGGTCGCGGAGTACAGGTGGACGGGGATGCTGACCAGCCCGAAGCTGATCGTCCCCTTCCAGGTGGTCTGCATGGGGTCGCTCCTGACCGGCGCCGGGAACCGGCCGGCGCCGAGCACGCTCGGGATGCTCCTACGGCATGTCCCGAGAGTCCCACTCTGCCCGGATTCGCGCGGATCGTCCACACCGCGCCGACAATGGGCCGAGGAGGTCGATGCGGATGACCGTCCGGAGCCGGCGGGACCGGCAGGACCGGGACCAGGCGCCGCCGCCGGAGCGGTACGGCTACCTGGTGACGTACGCGGTGCGGGGCGAGCCCGGCACACGGCGCGCGGAGGTGACCGTCCTGCCCGGATACTCGCAGGAGGAGGACATCCCCCGGATCCTGGCCGCCCGGCTGACCGGGCGACCGGCGGACGGGGCCGCGATCACCGTCCTCGACGCGCGGCCGATCTGACCGCGCAGGTGCGGGCGATTTGAGCCCCAACAGAGCTTGGCAACCTTTTCGAATACTGACGATGCGTCAGATCTGAGGTTTCCATGCCACCTTTCCACCCACCCTGACCAGGCTTTTTACGTCCGGTAAGCGAACAGTTATCAAAGCATTGTTCCGATACTCGGGCGTAGAAGTTAGGTTGCGACGCAATGCGCGGGCAAGTCCCCCACCCTCCGGCGCGACGAGCCGAGGGTCACACCGCGCTGGAAAGGCACAGGGCACCTTGATGAGTGCGGACACCACCAAGCCCACGACGGCCACCAGGCTCCCCCACCAGCCGAGTCCGACCGGAGAGGGCGGCGACGGCCACCTGAAGGCCGGACTCAAGAACCGCCACCTGTCGATGATCGCCATCGGCGGCGTGATCGGCGCCGGCCTCTTCGTCGGCTCCGGCGCGGGCATCGCGACCACCGGCCCGGGCATCCTGCTCTCGTACGCGCTGGCCGGCGCTCTGGTCGTGCTCGTGATGCGGATGCTCGGCGAGATGGCCGCGGCCGACCCGCAGAGCGGCTCCTTCTCGGCGTACGCGGACCGCGCGCTCGGCCGCTGGGCCGGCTTCTCCATCGGCTGGCTGTACTGGTTCTTCTGGGTCGTGGTGCTCGCGGTCGAGGCGACCGCCGGCGCGAAGATCCTCAACAACTGGGTGCCCGGCGTGCCGCAGTGGGGCTGGGCGCTGATAGTGATGGCGGTGCTGACCGCCACCAACCTCTTCTCGGTCGCCTCCTACGGCGAGTTCGAGTTCTGGTTCGCCGGGATCAAGGTGGTCGCGATCGCCGCGTTCCTGGTGATCGGCACCCTCGCCGCCTTCGGTCTGCTGCCGGGCACCCACGCGGTCGGCGCCAGCAACCTCACCGGTCACGGCGGCTTCCTGCCGCACGGGGTGGGCGCGGTGTTCACCGGCATGCTCACCGTGGTCTTCGCCTTCATGGGCAGCGAGATCGTCACCCTGGCCGCCGGCGAGTCGGAGGACCCGGAGAAGGCGGTCAGCAAGGCCACCAACAGCGTCATCTGGCGCATCGGGATCTTCTACCTGGGCTCGATCCTGCTCGTGGTCACCCTGCTCCCCTGGGACTCCGCCGACGTCAAGTCCAGCCCGTACGTGGCGGTGCTGGACCACATCGGCATCCCGGGCGCCGGCCAGGTGATGGACGTGATCGTGCTGACGGCGGTGCTGTCCTGCCTCAACTCCGGGATGTACACCGCCTCCCGGATGGCCTTCTCGCTCGGCCAGCGCGGGGACGCGCCCAAGGCCTTCGCCACCGTGACCTCGCGCGGCGTGCCGCGGGTGGCCATCCTCTCCTCGGTGGTCTTCGGCTTCGTCGCGGTCTTCTTCAACTACACCTCGCCGGACACCGTGTTCGCCTTCCTGCTCAACTCCTCCGGCGCCGTGGCGCTCTTCGTCTGGCTGGTGATCTGCGCCACCCAGCTGCGGATGCGGAAGATCATCGAGCGCGAGATGCCCGAGCGGCACACCGTCCGGATGTGGCTGTACCCGTACCTGACCTGGACGGCCATGGGCATGATCGGGTTCGTCATGGCGTACATGTTCACCGACGCCGACGGGCGCAAGCAGATGTACCTGTCGCTGGTCGCCGCAGCCATCGTGCTGGCGGCCTCGGCCGTGGTGGGCCGACGGCGGCGGGCCGCGGTGGCGGCGGGCTCCTGACCCGTCCGCCCCGCGCGGGAACGCCGGGCCCGGGAGCCGTTGAGAAGGCTCCCGGGCCCGGCGCCGTTCCCGGCCCGCCACCCGCCCCTCTCGTTTGACCAAGGCACGTCAACGGGGATACCAGGGCATGACGCTCCCCCACGAGCGCTCCCCCGCCCCCTCCGGGAGACCCCGTGCCGCCCTTGCCCACTCCCGCACCGCCCCCACCGCCCCCGGCCCCGCCACCCCCGCCGCCCCGTACGGAACCCGAGTCCGCCCGCCTGCGCTTCGGCCGCCGGCTGCGCCACTGGCGCGAGGCCCGCGGCCTCAGCCAGGCCGAGTTCGGCCGGCTGCTCGGCTACCACGACTCGCTGATCAGCCGGGTGGAGAACGCCCGCCGCTGGCCGCCGCCGGGGATGCCCGCCCGGGCCGACGAACTCCTGCTCGCCGGCGGCGAGCTGGCCGAACTCTGGCAGACCGTACGGCAGGAGCGCGAACGCCTCGGCGAACGCGCCGCCGCCCGGACACCGCCCGCCGCCCGCGCCGCACCACCGGACGCCGCCACCGTCGAGGTGCTCGCCCACCTGCTCGCCGCCTACCGCGCCGCCGCGGGCCGGATCGGCGGCGAGGAGCTGGCCGCCGTCCTGGAGCACCACGCCCACACCCTGCTCGGCGGGCGGCACCCCGGCCCCCGCGAGGCCCCCGGCGCCGACCGCTCGCTCGCCGCCCAGTACGCCGAGCTCGCCGGCTGGGCCCACTTCGAGGGCGACCGCCCCGCCCGCGCGCTCGGCTGGTACGCCACCGGGCTGGAGTGGGCCCGCGCGACCGGCGACCGGGCCACCGCGGCCTCCCTGCTCGTCCGCCAGAGCGCCCTGTACTGGTGGCTCGGCGACCCGGCCACCGCACTCGCCCTGGCCGAGGCCGCCCGGACCACAGCCCCTCCCCTGCCGGGGCTGTGGGCCTGGGCCGCCCTCGTCCAGGCCCACGCCCACGCACTGGCCGGCCGGGCGGCGCAGGCCGACCGGACGCTGGCCGACGCCCGGCGGCTGACCGACGCCGCACTGCTCACCGGCGTGCCGACGCCCTGGACGGCGCGCGCCGAGCTGGTCCTGGCCGTCGCCCACGGCACCTGCCACCGGGACCTCGCCCTCCGCACCGGCCGCACCGCCCACGCCCGCACCGCGGCGGCCCGGCTGGAGGCGGCCCTGCGGCTCCTCGACCGGGCCGCCCACCCGCGCGACCACGCCCTGGTCACCGCCCGCCTCGCCGGCGCCCACGCCCTCGCCGGTCACGCCGATGCCGCCCTCGCCCTGCTCGCCCGGCTGCCTCCGACCACCACCGGACGCATCGCCCGCGAGCAGCGGCGGGCCGGGGAATGGCTGCGCCGGTGAACGCCCGCGCCGAGCCCCCCGGCCCGGACGCGACGGCCGCTGCCGGGGCACGGCGGCGACCGCCCGGGCACGGCGGCGCCCGGTCCGCCACGGAACAGCAGGACCGGCCACCACCTGCGGGAGTGGTGGCCGGCCCTGCCGCACCGGTCGGACCGGGCCCGGCGGGTGGGCTCAGAGGCCGGCCGCCGCCGCGGCGATGTCGGCCGCGTACGTGCTCACCTGGCTGTAGACGCCCGGGTAGCCCGCGCGGGCGCAGCCGTTGCCCCAGCTGACGATGCCGACCTGGACCCAGCGGCCCGCCGCGTCCTTGCGGACCATCGGGCCGCCGGAGTCACCCTGGCAGGTGTCGACGCCGCCCTGGGCGACGTAGCCCGCGCAGAGCGAGCCGGCGGTGTTCAGGCCCGGATAGGCGCGGGCGCAGGTGGCGTCGTCGACGAACGGCACGGTGGCCTTGAGCAGGTACCGCTGCTGGCCGCCGCCCTCGCGCGCGGCACCCCACCCCATGATGGTGAAGGTGCCCGTGTCGTAGGCGGTGGAGGTGGCGATCGGCAGGGTGCTGACCAGGCTGCTGTTCACCGGCGAGGCCAGCTTGATCAGCGCCCAGTCGTCGCCGTTCTCGGCGCCGGTGAAGGAGGGCGACTGGTACACGTACGAGGAGCGGACCTTGATCGCACTGCCGCTGTTCAGGTCGACCGCTCCGGCGGTGACGGTGATGCTGCTGTCGGCACCGGTGCCGTCGACGCAGTGGGCGGCGGTGAGCACGATCTGCGAGGTGTACAGCGCGCCGCCGCAGCCCATCGAGAGCCGCACCATGAACGGGAACTCGCCCTGCGTCGCCCGCGTGCCGCCGACCACGCTCGGCGACGGCGCGGGCGAGGCGGCGGCGGGCAGCACGAGCATGCCGGCGCCGAGCACCAGGCCGGCCAGCAGGCCGACCACTCTGCCGAATTGACGCTTCATCAGATCCTCCTTGCAGGTGGGGGAAGACCGAGAGTGGCCCGGCGGGCGGCGCGGCAGGAGGGGGCGGTCCTTGCCGGTCAGAACTGGCAGGAACACGGCAATGCGTGGTTCCGGGTGCGGAAGCCCTAAGGTGATCGCCCATGCGAGATCTTGCGGCGGGGATGAAGTACCTGGTCGAGGGCCAGAAGTGGGTGGGCCGGCACGGCCGCTGGTGGGGCTTCGGCATGCTGCCGGCCCTGCTCGCGCTGGTCGGCTACGTCGTCGCGCTCGCCTTCCTCGGCGCCTGGTCCCGGGACCTCGCGGACTGGGCCACCCCGTTCGCCGACCACTGGGGCGCTCCCTGGCGGGGCCTGCTGCGCGACGCGCTCGCGGCGGTCGTCTTCGGCGGCGGCCTGCTGTTCTCCCTGCTCACCTTCACCGCCGTCACCCTGCTGGTCGGACAGCCCTTCTACGAGGCGCTCTGCGCCGCGGTCGACGAGACCGAGGGCGGCGCGCCCACCCCGCCGGACACCGCGCTCTGGCGGGAGCTGCTGATCGCGGTGCGCGACAGCGTGTACGTGCTGGTGCGGGTGGCCGCGTTCGGCGTGGCGCTGTTCGCCTGCGGATTCATCCCGCTGGTCGGGCAGACGGTGGTCCCCGCGCTCGGCTTCCTGGTGTCCGGCTTCTTCCTGACCGTCGAGCTGACGGCCGTCGCCCTGCAGCGGCGCCGGGTGCCACAGCCGGAGCGGATCCGACTGCTGCGCGCCCGGCTCGGGCTGGCACTGGGCTTCGGCACGCCGCTGGTGCTGGCCTTCCTGGTGCCGCTGGTCACCGTGCTCGCCATGCCGGGGGCCGTCGCCGGGGCCACCCTGCTGGCCCGCGACCTCGTCCCGACCGCACCGGAGGAGGAGAAGGAGGAGCAGCAGCCGGGCCCGGCCCCCGACTTCCCCACCGCCACCGCGCGGCCCGTGCCGGGCAACCCGTACGCGACCCCCTGAGGCCGTCACCGGCCGGTCACGCTGCGCCGACCTCGCCCCCGCCCGCGTGTGAGCCCGCCCACAGGGGGATCGCCATCCACGATCCCCGATAGTGGACGGGCCCCCTCGAACGCCCCGCCCGGCGCCGCCGAGGCACCCGGGCCGGACCGCCCACGGCCCCGCCCCGCCTGAAGAACACAGGCCACCACGGCTGCCGCCCCTGCGATCCGTCGCCGCCGACCCGGCCTCCACTTCAGGGTGCGCAATTCGGACAAATACCACCAAAGCCATCGCCGAAGCCCGCCGCGGCCACCCCGCAACCACGATGCCGCGTAGTAGCGAACGCCTTTGCCACCCGTCCTCGGCCCTGCCAAGAATGGCCCGTCGCCAGGCAGCGCAGCCGACCACCTCCGCCGCCGCACGGCCCGCCCGCCCCCGCCGCTACCGCCGGGGCGCCACGGCCGCCCAGGGCGGCCGCACGAGCCCCGCCCGCCCGGAGCCCGTGCGACGCCCCGCCCCCGGTGCCACCGGCACGGCCCCCGACGGAGAAGGACCGCCCGCCCCATGCAGCTCAGCCATGCCCGCCGCAACTCCCTGATCACCGGTGTCGCCACCCTCGTGGTCGCGAGCGCCGCCGCCGCCGCCCTCGCCATCCCGCAGGCCGGGAACGCGACCGGGGCCGCCCCCGTGGCCGCCGTCTCGGTGGACAGCGAGCCGGTCGCCGACCAGGGCCGGGCCGACGCCGCCGCCACTGCCGCCGCCGCCGAACAGGCCGCCCAGGAGGCCCAGGCCAAGGCCGCGGCGGACGCCGCCGCCCAGGCCGAGGCGCAGGCCCAGGCGGACGCCAAGGCCAAGGCCGACGCCGACGCCGCCGCCTCCCGCTCCCAGGAGCGCCAGAACCTCACCAGCGCCCCGGCCGCCTACTCCGGCACCCCGCAGCAGATCGCCGCGCAGATCGTCCCCGCCGGCCAGCTCCAGTGCTTCAGCAACATCGTGTTCCGCGAGAGCAGCTGGAACCCGCTCGCGGTCAACGCCTCCTCCGGCGCCTACGGCCTGGTCCAGGCCCTGCCCGGCTCCAAGATGGCCTCCGCGGGCGCCGACTGGCGCACCAACCCGGCCACCCAGATCAAGTGGGGCCTGAACTACATGAACACCCGCTACGGCAGCCCCTGCGCCGCCTGGTCGTTCTGGCAGGCCCACCACTGGTACTAGGCCGAACCCGGCATCAGCCCCAGCCACCGGTCCGGCTCCCCGGGGCCCGTGACGCACCCGCGTCGCGGGCCCCGGCGCACGTTCCCGCAGGCCGGGAGCCCGGTACGGGCGTGGACACGTCCGGAAGGCGGCGTGAAGATATGGCGCGCACTCGTACGATTTGCCACTGATTGATCGGAATTACGGACCGTCAGACCTTTGCCACGGTCCGCAGGCCCTCTTACGCTCCGGCGTCATGCCCTCACCCCTGATCAGCGTCGTGCTCCCCGCCTACGACCAGCACGAACAGCTCGCCGACTGCCTGGACTCGCTGCTCGCACAGTCCCTGGCCGACGTCGAGGTGATCGTCGTCGCCGACCGGTCCCCCGGGACGGCCGGCGGGCTCGCCGACGCGTACGCGGCCCGGCACCCGCGGGTGTCGGCTCTGCACCTGACCGCGGCGGTCGGGGTCGGGGCCGCCCGGAACGCGGGCGCGGCACGGGCGAGCGGCGAGTACCTGCTGTTCCTGGACGCCGACCACCTGCTGCCCCGGGACGCGCTCCGGACGCTCGCCGACCGGCTCCGGCAGACCGGCCCGGTGGACGTGCTGCTGTTCGGCCACTCCCGCCGGCACCAGGACCGGGACTGGCCCGGCGGGGCCGAGGCCCTGCTCGCCGAGGCCGGCCCCGAACCGTTCGCCCCCTTCGACCGGCCCGCCCTGTTCGGCGCGCCGCCGCTGATCTGGGACCGGCTGATCCGCCGCGGCCACTGGGCCGAACTGGGCCTGGCCTTCCCGCCCGGCCGCTACGAGGAGGTCCCGGTCGCGCACGCCGCGCTGCTCGGCGCCCGGAAGGCCGCCGTGCTGGCACGCGAGTGCGTGCAGCTGCGCCGCCGGGAGACCGTCCACCCGGCGGGCGGCCCGGGCAGCAGCGTCTTCGACCTGTTCGAGCAGTACGAGCGCAGCTTCGCCCTGCTGGAGGAGCAGCCGCACCTGTACGCGGTGCGCGACGCGCTGTTCGTCCGGATGATCCGGCACTACCTGTTCGTCTTCGACCTGGCCGGCTGCGTCACCCGTGCCGAGCGGCCGCAGTTCTTCCACCGCGCCGCCGAGCACCACCGCCGCTTCCAGCCGCCCGGCCACCGCCGGCCGGGCGGCCGCGAGGGGATCAAGTTCTCGCTGCTGGCGGGCGGCGCCTACCCGGCCTTCGAGGTGGCCAAGCTCTCCCACATCGCGCGGGGCACGCTCACCGGGCGGAAATGACCCCGCTCAGACCTGCGCCACGCCGCCCCCGGCGGCCATCGCGGCGGCGATCCGGCGGGCCCGCTCGGCCCGGACCCCGACGGGCATCGGCGGCAGCACGTCCATCCACAGCGGCAGGGTCGAGCCGCGCAGCTGCGCCATCCCCTCGGGCCGGGCGAGCAGCCACAGGTGCAGGTGCGCGGAACCGTCGCCCCAGCGGTTCACATGGACCCGGCCGATGCCGCCGAGCGACCGTACGGCCCGCTCCACCCTCTGGAGCATCGGGCCCAGCCCCGCGGAGAGTTCGGCCGGCAGGTCCAGCAGGTCGTGGTGGGCGCGCGGCCACAGGAGCAGCGTGGCGGGCAGTCCGTCCGGCTCCTCGGTGGTGCCGAGCCGCCAGTGCTCGTCCGTCCACAGGAAGTCGGCGTCCGGCCGGGCGCAGTCCGGGCAGCTCTCCGGGCCGTCCTCGCCGTTCCGGGGCGGTTCGGGCAGCTCCGGCGCCCGGAGTTCCCGGACGGTCAGCTCGCCCTCGTACGGGAAGATCTCCCAGGAGGGCGCGCCGTCCGCCGGGAAGGGCAGCGGCTCGCCGATCGGGAGGCGGGCGAGGTAGGCGTCGGGGCCGGCCGGGTCCGCGGCCGCGGATTCTTCGATCATGACCGCCGAGCGTGCCACAGGACACCCTGTCGGCGGTACCCCCGTCGTGCCCGGTACCGGTGCGGCGGTACGGCTGCGATCATCGGCGGAGCCGTACTCCTGGGAGGTCCCTGGTGAGCCGTCCGTCCGCCGACCCCGGGGCCGAGCTGGCCCGCGCGCTGTCCGCCGTGCTGCGCGGCGAGGTCCGCTTCGGCGCCGCCGAACGCACCGTCTACAGTCAGGACGCCTCCAACTACCGGCAGTTGCCGCTCGGCGTGGTCAAACCCGCCGACCTCGACGACGTGCGCACCGCGCTGGCGCTCTGCCGCGGGCACCGGGTGCCGGTGGTGGCGCGCGGGGCCGGGACCAGCATCGGCGGGCAGGCGATCGGCCCGGGGGCGGTGGTGCTGGACTTCCGCCGCCACCTCGGCGCGGTGCTGGAGCTCGACCCGCGGGCCCGCACCGCGCGCGTCCAGCCCGGCACCGTGCTGGACGACCTCCAGCGCGCCGCCCGGCCCCACGGGCTGCGCTTCGGCCCCGACCCGTCCACGCACAGCCGCTGCACCCTCGGCGGCATGATCGGCAACGACTCCTGCGGCTCGCACTCGCTGGCCTGGGGCCGCACCGCCGACAACGTCGAGCGGCTGGAGCTGCTGCTCGCGGACGGCACCGAGCTGACCGTCGGCGGGCGGCTCACCGCCGCGGAGCGCGCCGCGCTCGCCGCACGGCCCGGACGGGTCGGCGAACTCCACACCGAGCTGCAGGAGTTCACCGACCGCAACCTCGCCGTCATCCGGCAGGGCATGCCGCAACTGCCCCGCCGCACCTCCGGCTACCCGCTGGACGCGCTGCTGCCCGAGCACGGCCACGACCTGGCCCGGGCGCTCACCGGCACCGAGGGCACCTGCGCACTGCTGCTCGGCGCCACCGTCCGCCTGGTCGAGGACCCGCCCGCGCGGGCCCTGGTGGTGGCCGGCTACCCCGACGAGGGCGCCGCCGCCGACGCCGTCCCGGCACTGCTCCCGTACGGTCCGCTGACCGCCGAGGGCATGGCGGCCGACCTGATCGCCGCGCTGCTCGCCGCCGGCCCGCGTCCGCCCGCACTGGACCGGCTGCCCGCCGGCGAGTGCTGGCTGTTCCTGGAGACCGGCGGCGACACCCCGTTGGCCGCCTACCAGGCCGCCCGCAGGCTGGGCGACGCGGTGCGCCGCGAGCGCTCGGCCTCCGTCGCCCTGGTCACCGACCCGGTCGAGCAGCGCCAGTTGTGGGCCGTCCGGGAGGCCGGCGCGGGAATCGTCACCCGGCTGCCCGGGGGCGGCGAGGCCTGGCCCGGCTGGGAGGACTCCGCCGTCCCGCCCGAGCGGCTCGGCGACTACCTGCGGGACCTGCGCGCCCTGCTGCGGCGGCACAGCCTGCGCGGCGTCCCGTACGGGCACTTCGGCGACGGCTGCGTGCACCTGCGGATCGACTTCCCGCTGGACGAACCCCAAGGGGTGCTGGTCTTCCGGGAGTTCCTGGAGCAGGCGGCCGATCTGGCGGTCTCGTACGGCGGTTCGCTCTCCGGCGAGCACGGCGACGGCCAGGCCCGGGCCGAGCTGCTGCCACGCATGTACCCACCCGAAGTCATCGGCCTCTTCGGCGAGTTCAAGCGGATCTGGGACCCGGAGAACCTGCTCAACCCGGGCGCCCTGGTCGATCCCCGCCCGCTCGACACCGACCTGCGCTTCGTCACCGCCCCGCGCCGCACGCTGCCGCTGGCCCTCCCGTACGAACAGGACGGCGGCAGCCTGGTCAGGGCGGTGCACCGCTGCGTGGGCGTCGCCAAGTGCGTGGCCCCGGGCAGCGGGGTGATGTGCCCGAGCTACCTGGCCACCGGCGAGGAGCGGCACTCCACCCGGGGGCGGGCCCGGCTGCTCGCCGAGATGCTGCGCGGGGACGCCGTCCCGGACGGCTGGCGTTCGGAGGAGGTCCGGGAGGCGCTGGACCTCTGCCTGAGCTGCAAGGGCTGCGCGAGCGACTGCCCGGTCCACGTCGACATGGCGACCTACAAGTCCGAGTTCCTGTACCAGCACTACCGGCACCGGCCGCGGCCGCTCGCGCACTACTCGATGGGCTGGCTGCCGCTCTGGCTGCGGGCCGTCGCGCTCGCCCCCGGGGCGGCCAACACGATCGCCCGCTCCCGGGCCGGCGGGCTGATCAAGCGGCTCGGCGGGATCGACCCGCGCCGGGTGCTGCCCGTCCTCCCGCCGGAGACCTTCACCGCCTGGTACCGGCGGCACCGCGCCGCCCACCCGGCCCCGGCGGGCGCCCGGCCGGTGCTGCTGTGGCCGGACACCTTCTCCGACCACCTCCAGCCGAACGTGCCGCGCTCGGCCGTCGAGGTGCTGGAGCACCTGGGCTTCGACGTCCGGCTGCCCGCTGGACCGGTCTGCTGCGGCCTCACCTGGTACTCCACCGGCCAACTCGGAACCGCCCGCCGGGTGTTGCGGCGCAGCCTGCGGGCGCTGACGGGATCCGGGATCCAGGCCGACACCCCCGTGGTCGGCCTGGACCCCAGCTGCACCGCGACGCTGCGCGAGGACCTGCCCCGGCTGCTCGGCGCACAGGGCCGCCCGCTCGCCGACCGCACCCGCACCTTCGCCGAGTTCCTCGACGAGTACGCCCCGGACGCCCCGCTCCCCCGGATCCCGCTGGACGCCCTCACCCAGACGCACTGCCACCAGCACGCGGTGCTCGGCAGCGCCGCCGACCGCCGGGTGGAGGCCCGGCTCGGCCTGAACAACCGGGTGCTGGACTCCGGCTGCTGCGGCCTGGCGGGCGACTTCGGCTTCGCGCGGGGCCACTTCGAGGTGTCCGAGGCCATCGCGGAGCGGGTGCTGCTGCCCGAGGTGCGGGCCGCCGGGCCGCGGACGGTGGTCCTCGCGGACGGCTTCAGCTGCCGCACCCAGATCGCCCAACTCGCCGACGGGCGGCAGGCCCTGCACCTGGCGGAGCTGATCGCCCGGGAGCTGCGGTCCGCGAGGTGACGAGGGCGTGTCCGACACGCCCTACCGGGTGCCCTGCGGCTCCTTGCCGGATGCGTGCGCCGCGAGGAAGGCCCCGGCGTGCGCCGCGGCCTCCTCCCGGGTCCGGTGGCCGACGGCGGCCCCGCCGGTCGTGCCGTCGGCGCCGGTGCCCGTCCAGCGCCAGCCCCCGGCGGCCGCGTCCTCGATCAACTCGACCGTTCCGCCGAACAGTCGAAGCGATCCCGGGCGCGCCACCGGACGGCTGACGGCCTCCGGCCACTTCTTCCGGGCACCCTGCCGGGTGATGCCCCAGGCGGCGCCGAGCTGTTCGTACCCGGCGCCGTAGGAGCCCGCGGTGGCGGCCGCGCCCGCGGTGAGCCGCTTGACCTCGGCGTCCACCAGCTTCCAGGCGGACAGCACCGAGAGGGCGGCCTCGACCGGCTCGGCGTCCCACATCCGCTCCGCGGGCAGGCCGGTCGCGCGGGCGCGCACGGCGGCGGCAAGGGGGCCGAGGGCGTCGAGAAGGGCCTTGGCCAGCTCGGCCTGTTCCTCATGGGTGATCTCCGCGATCGTCATGCCGACAACCCTAGTTACCAAATCCAGCTCTGACAACCAAAGTTACCGGCGGAGCCGGTCGAGGGGGCTCGAACCCCGCCGCTCGGGCGCGAACGGAGTGCCCGAGGAGACCCCGCGCCGGCCCACCACCAGGGCCTCCCCCAGGAAGCCCACGCCGATCGACAGCTGGACCGGCCTGGCATCAGGGGCCAGGCCGAAGTGCCCGGCGAGCGCGGCGAAACAGGCCACCACCGCGAGCGAGAGCGCCGCGACCAGGAAGGTCCGCCCGGTGTAGCGCTGCCACAGCACGCCCTCCCGCTCGTAGACCTGGATGGTGGCGCCGCGCACCGCCCCCAGCGCGAGGCCGAGCGCGGCACCCGCCGCGATCCAGCCGCAGTCGGCCGCACCGAGGCCGTGCCGCTGGGCGAGCGCCCAAGCGCCGAGGCCGGTGAGGATCACCGGCGCCGCGAAGAGGTCCCGGGCGTTGAGCGGCTCGCCGCGCAGCCGCCTGATCACCACCACCACGACCACGGCGGCGACCAGCCCCACGTACACCCAGTTGTCCATTCCCACTCCCCCGAAGTTTTGTAGCTCGACCGTGCTAAATCAGCAATTTAGCTCGCCCGTGCTATAACGGCAACATGCCGAAGATCGTCGACCCCGCCGAGCGCCGCCAGGCCGTCGCCGACGCCGTCCTGCGCGTCGCGGCCCGGGAAGGGCTGGAGCACGCCTCCCTGCGCAACGTCGCCGAGGAGGCCGGACTGGCCGTCGGCTCGGTACGGCACTACTTCGCCGGCGGCTCGGAGCTGATGATCTTCGCGATGGGCGAGCTGGCCCACCGGATCGAGGCCCGCGTCCGGACCCACGCCGCCGTCCTGCTCGACCCGGCCACCGCCGGCACCGACCGGCGCGAACGGACCGTCCGGCTGCTCGCCGAGACCCTCCCGCTGGACGCCGGACGCCGGGAGGAGTCCGCGCTCTGGCTCTCCTTCGTCACCGCCGCCCGGACCCGGCCCGACCTGCGGCCCCGCGCCGCCGAGATGCAGGCCGGACTCGACGACCTGGTCCGCCGCGTCCTCACCGAGTCCGAGCGCTCCGGCGGCCTGGCCCCCGGCCTCGACCTCGGCGTCGAGACCCGCCGGCTCTCCGCCCTGCTGGACGGCCTCACCCTCCAGGCCGTCCAGCACCCCGACCTGGTCGGCCCGGACGAGCTGCGCGCGGTGCTGCGCCGCCACCTCGACACCCTGGCCGCTCCGGCCTCCTGACACCGCGCCAACACCCCCGGCACAATGGCGCGATGACCCTCACCACCGCCGAGGCGGACAGGATTCTGGCCGACCACTTCGCGCCCTGGGTGCGGGACCTGGGCCTGTCGACCGTCGAGGCCGGCGAGCAGCACGCCGTCCTGCGGCTGCCCTGGTCCGACCGGCTCGCCCGCGAGGGCGGCGCGCTGTCCGGCCAGGTACTGATGGCCGCCGCCGACACGGCCTGCGTGATCGCGCTGTGCGCGGCCCGCGGCGGATTCGGCCCGATGACCACCGTCCAGCAGTCCACCACCTTCCAGCGCGCGGTCCTCGCCCGGGACGTGCTGGTGCACGCCCGGATCACCAGGCTCGGCCGCCGGCTCGCCTTCCTCGACATCACCCTCCTCCCCGAGGGCACCGAGGGAACCAGGGGCACCGAGGGAACCAGGGGCACCGAGGGAACCAGGGGCACCGAGGACCCCGCCGCCCACGCCACCGCCGTCTACGCCCTGGGCTGACCGACCGGCACCCGGCTTCCGCGCCCGGATGTCACACCGGCCCGCCCCACGGTGTCCTGATGTCACCAGGTCCTCGGACAGAGTGGAGCGGAAATCATGAGCAAGGTCTGGTTCGTCACCGGTTCGTCCCGCGGCCTCGGCCGCGCCTTCGTCGAGGCGGCCCTGTCCCGCGGCGACCGGGTGGCCGCGACCGCCCGGGACACCGGCCGGCTCGCCGAACTGGCCGCCGCCCACGGGGACGCGGTGCTCCCGCTCCCGCTGGACGTCACCGACCGGGCGGCCGTGCACCGCGCCGTCCTCCGGGCCCACCAGCACTTCGGCCGGCTCGACGTCGTCGTCAACAACGCCGGCTACGGCCTGTCCGGAGCCGTCGAGGAACTCTCCGAGCGGCAGCTGCGCGACCAGCTGGACACCAATCTGTTCGGCCCGCTGCGGGTCGTCCAAGCCGTGCTGCCGCTGCTGCGCGCCCAGGGCTCCGGGCACATCGTCCAGATCTCCTCGGTCGCCGGCGTCGCCGCGTTCCCGCTCGGCGGCGGGTACTGCGCCTCCAAGTGGGCCCTGGAGGGCCTGAGCGAGGCGCTCGCCCAGGAGGTCGCCGGGTTCGGCGTCAAGGTGACCGTCGTCGAGCCCGGCAGCTACGCCACCGACGCGGTCGCCTCCGCCGTGCACGCCGAGGCCGACCCCCGGTACGACGGGCTGCGCGCCGCCTCCGCCGGTCGGGCCGCGGCGCTCGACGTCGGCGACCCGGCCGCGGCCGGCCGGGCCCTGCTGCGGCTCGTCGACGCCGATCAGCCGCCGCTGCGGGTGTTCTTCGGCACCGGGGGCCACCCCATGGTGCGGCAGGCCTACGCCGACCGGCTCACCACCTGGGACGCATGGGCCCGGCTCTCGGCGGAGGCGCACGGCCCCACCGCCCCGGCCGTCTGACCGGCACGACGGCGGCCCCGCCCCTCACCGGCGTTCACGGGGGCGGGCCCCGCCGCCCGCGGGCGCTCGGCGGCGTCAGCCCTGGGCGGCCCCCGCGGGCTCCTGCTCCGCGCAGACCGCCGAGACGAACTCGGCGACCCGCGCCCGCGGCAGACCGCGCGCGATGTCCGCCTCGCTGATCATGCCGACCAGCTTGTGCTCGGGGTGGTTGATCACCGGCAGCCGGCGCACCTGGTACTGCTCCATCACCCGCAGCACCTGTTCGCAGTCCTCGTCCGCCTCCACCGTCATCGGGCGCCCCTGCGCCAGCTCGCCCGCCGTCACGGACGCCGGGTCACGGCCCTCGGCGACGCAGCGCAGCACGATGTCGCGGTCGGTCACGATCCCCAGCAGCTTGTCGCCCGGCCCGCAGATGGGCAGGGCGCCCACATGGCGTTCCCGCATGATCCGGGCGGCGGCCGCGAGCGTCTCGTGCTCGCGGATGCACTCGGCGCCCGGGTGCATGATGTCGCTGGCTATGGTCATGGTCCGCCTCCTGGCCTGGCTTCCCTTCCCCCGTCCATCGTGGTCCGGGCCGGTGGCCGACGCCACCGGGACCGGCGCGCTCAGCCGCCCCCGGCCGGGCCCGTACGACCGCCCTGCTCGACCCCGTCGCCCTGCCCGACCCGGCCGTCCGGCGACTCCGGACCGACCAGCGGCGACTTCTCCAACACCTCCTCCAGGGGCGGGGGTTCGTGCCTGGGCTGTTCCGGTTCGAGCTCCTCCTCCGACACCTCGCCGCTCTCCACCGCCTCCTCCACGGCCTTCGCCCCGGCCGCGACCGCGGCAGCCGTCAGCAGGTTCCGCTGCTGGACCTCCGTCGCGCTGTCCAGGAAGCGCAGCAGCTCCACCGGGAAGGGCAGCACCAGCGTCGAGTTCTTCTCCGCGGCCACCTCCACCACGGTCTGCAACAGCCGCAGTTGGAGCGCGGCCGGGGTCTTGCTCATCACCGCCGCGGCGTCCGACAGCCGCTCCGAGGCCTGGTACTCGCCGTCCGCCGTGATGATCCGGGCCCGCCGCTCCCGCTCGGCCTCCGCCTGCCGGGCGATCGAGCGCTTCATCGACTCCGGCAGCGCGACGTCCTTGATCTCCACCCGGTCGATCTCGATGCCCCAGCCCAGGGCCGGACTGTCGATCATCAACTCCAGCCCCTGGTTGATCGGTTCCCGGTTGGCCAGCAGGTCGTCCAGCTCGCTCTTGCCGATGATCGAGCGCAGCGAGGTCTGCGCGACCTGGGAGATCGCGAAGTTGTAGTCCTGCACGTTGACGGTGGCCTTCACCGGGTCCTCCACCCGGAAGTAGACCACCGCGTCCACCCGCACGGTCACGTTGTCCCGGGTGATGCCCTCCTGCGCCGGGATCGGCATCGTCACGATCTGCACGTTCACCCTGCGCAGCCGGTCCGCGATCGGCATCAGCGCCACCAGCCCGGGATCGCGCACCTCGTCGCGCACCTTCCCGAAGCGGAACACCACGCCCTTCTGGAACTGCTGGACGACCCTGATGCTCAGGCCCGCCCAGATCACACCCAGTCCGGCGAGCCCTCCGAGGACACCCAGCACCGCATCGACGATCATCGCGGCCTCCTCGCGGCCTGCGCGCGCACCGGCGCGCCCGGCCGCCGCCGGCCATGACCGGCCGGGGACCGCCGGGAGCAACTGATTCCACGCTACGCCTGCCCGGTCCGCGCCGGAACGAACGTCCCGGAGCCTCTAGGATCCTGGCCATGCCGACCGTGGCCGCGTCCTCCTCGCCCGCCGACGACCCCGCCGACGACCCCGCCAACGACCCCGACGACCCCCGCCATCCCGCCGAGGCGGCCGTCCGGGCCGGCGGACTCGCCGAGCTGGACCGCGTCGTCACCGGCTGCCGGGCCTGCCCGCGCCTGGTCCGGTGGCGCGAGGAGACCGCCCGGACCAAGCGCCGCGCCTACCGGGACTGGGACTACTGGGCCCGCCCCGTCCCGGGCTTCGGGCCGCCGGACGCCCCGCTCGTCCTGGTCGGCCTCGCCCCCGCCGCCCACGGCGCCAACCGCACCGGCCGGATCTTCACCGGCGACCCCTCCGGCGACCTGCTCTACGCCGCCCTCTACGAACTCGGGCTCGCCAACCGCCCCGAGTCCGTCCGCCACGGCGACGGCCTGGAACTGTCCGGCGTCCGGATCACCGACCCGGTCCGCTGCGCCCCGCCGGACAACAAGCCCAGCACGGCCGAACGCGACACCTGCCGGCCCTGGATCACCCGGGAGCTGGAGCTGATGCGCCCCACCGTGCGCACCGTGGTCGCCCTCGGCGGCTTCGCCTGGCAGGCGATGCTGCCGGTGATCGCGGACGCCGGCTGGCGGGTCCCCCGCCCCCGCCCGGCCTTCGGCCACGCCGCCCTGGCCGTCTTCCCGGCCCGCGACGGCGGCCCGGACCTGCGGATGTACGGCTGCTACCACGTGAGCCCGCGCAACACGAACACCGGCCGGCTGACCACCGCGATGCTCCGGGACCTGCTGCGCGAGGCGGCCCGCTCGGCGGGGCTCGACCCCCGGTAGCCCGCCCCCGCCGGCGGCCTCGCTCGCGCGACCCCGCTCGCTCGCCCACGCCGGCACGGCCCGCGGGCAACCGCTCCCGGCGCGGGCCGGTCAGTCGAACCGCCGGGTGGCCGTGATCCCGCCGTCCACCGGCAGCGTCACGCCCGCGACGTACGAGGCCCGGTCGCTCAGCAGCCAGGCGGCCGCCTGCGCCACCTCCTCGTCCGTACCCGGCCGGCCCAGCGGCGTGGAACGCTCCACCAGCGCGGCGAACTCCGGCCCGGACCCGAAGAACGGCTCGGTGCCCGGCGTGCGCACCACCCCGGGCGCGACGGCGTTGACCCTGATGCCGTGCCGGGCGTGATCGGCGGTGGCCGCCTTCACCAGACCGCTCAGGCCGTGCTTGGCGGCCTGCTGGGCGCCGTCGCCGAAGCCCCCGACCAGCGCCCCCACACCGGTGTTGAGCACCACCGCGCCGCCGCGCCCGGCCGCCGTCATCGCCCGCAGCTGGGCCCGCAGACAGAGCCAGGTGCCGCGCAGGTTGAGCGCGTGGGTGTCGTCCCACTCCGACTCCGAACGCTCGGTGAGCGGGGCCGGCGGCAGGCCGTTGCCCGCGTTGTCGAAGGCCGCGTCCAGCCGGCCGAAGGCCTCCAGCGCGGTGTCCACCGTCCGCTGCGCACCGGCGGCCGTGGTCAGATCGGCGGCGACCGCCACCGCCCCGGCCCCGGTGGCGCGCAGCTCGGTGGCCAGTTCCTCCACCTCGGCGCCGGAGCGGGCGGCGAGCACCAGCAGCGCGCCCTCCCGGGCGAACAGCCGGGCGGCGGCCGCGCCGATGCCCCGCCCGGCGCCGGTGACGATCGTGACCTTGTCGTCGAGAAGTCCCATGCGGCGAGCCTGCCGCCGTGCCCGCCGGCCCACCAGCGGCCGGACGCTCCCCGGGAACCGGCTTCCTGGGACAGCCAGGTCCTGGCTGTCCCAGGCGAGCTGTGGCAGCCTGACGCGCATGCCCGAGACCCCGCTGGGCGCCTTCCTCCGCGCCCGCCGCGCCCGACTCGCGCCCGCCGACGCCGGCCTGCCCGCCTCCGGACGCCGCCGTACCCCCGGACTGCGCCGCGAGGAGGTCGCCGCCCGCGCCGGGATCTCGGCCGACTACTACGCCCGCCTGGAACAGGGCCGCCAACGGGTGCCGACCGGCCCGGTCCTCGACGGTCTCGCCGAGGCCCTGCAACTGACCGCCGCCGAGCGCGGCTACCTGCACCGGCTGGCCGCCCGCCCGCACCGCCCGGCCCCGCCGCCCGCCGAAGCCCCGGCGCTCCCTCCGACCACCCTCGCCCTGCTGGACACCCTGGACGCCGCGCCCGCCTTCGTCACCGGCCCCACCTTCGACCTGCTGGCCTGGAACCGGCCCGCCGCCCTGCTGCTGGCCGAGCCGGAACGACGGCCGGCCCCTGAGCGGAACCTGCTCTGGCAGGTGTTCTGCTGCCCGTACCGGGACCGCTCGCAGGGCAACACGGCCGCCGAGGGCTCGATCGGCGCCGACCTGGTCGCCTCACTGCGCGCCCAGCACGCCGACCGTCCCCGCGACCGCGCCCTGCTCGCCCTGGTCCACCGGCTGTCGGCCGACAGCCCCGTCTTCGCCGAGCTCTGGGACCGCCACCGCGCCGCGCCGCCCCGCCCCGGCCGCCTCCACGTCCGCCACCCGGCCCTCGCCGCCACCGTCCTCGACTACACCGTCCTGCCCCTCCCCGAGGACGGCCGCCACCTCTTCGCCTTCCTCGCCCCGCCCGACAGCCCCACCCGGCACGCCTTCGCGGCGGCCGGCGGGGACCTGCTCCGGACCGCCACCGCCCCGGGGTAGCCGCCGCGCGCACCGCACGCGACCGCGGCCCGGTCGGTGGCGCGCGGGCCGCGGCCCCGGGGCTTGTCCTGCGGGTCTTCGCGCACCCGGCGGAGATCCGCCGGACACGCCCTACCCGAACCGGGCCAGCTTCCGCTTGCCCGCCCGCCGCCAGACGTCCGGCAGGCGCCGCCGGGCGGCCTCGGCCGACGCCAGCTGACGCCCGTACAGGGCGCCGTACCCGAACGGCTCGCCACCGGTGACCGCGTGGGTCGCGAGGGCGGTCGCGGCCACCACGGCGTCCTGGTGCTCGCCCAGCACCTCCTGGACGGCCTTCATCCGCTGCGCGTAGCGCTCGGCCCGGGCGCCGGCCGCCGGGGCGGCGGCCTCACCGGCGTAGCGGGCTCGCTTGGCCGCCTTGCGGGCCTCGTGGAGCGCGCGGGTCCGCTCGTCGGGGGCGGCGGCGAGGGCCGCCCCGACCCGCCCGGCCGTACGCCGCTGCTCGCGGGCGGCGATGCGGGAGAGCTCCGGGACGGCGCTGCGGGCGGCACGCCGGCGCAGCGGCGGATCCGCGAGGAAGGCGGCGAGAGCCTCGCCGAGCGCCCGGCGGCGGGGGCTGTCCAGGGCGGCGACCACCTCGGGCCAGATGGCGCGGTACTCGGCCTCGCCCCACCGGTCCAGTGCTGCGGCGACCCGCTGCGGGCCGCACCCGGCGGGCAGCTCGCGGGCCTCGGCGACCAGCCGTTCGGCCAGCACCTCGCGGTCCCGCGCCCGGCCCAGGACGCCGCCGAGCCAGCGCAGCTCCGCGACCAGCTCGTCGGCCGCTCCGGGGGCGACCAGCCGCCGGAAGGTCTGCAGGGCGCTGCGCAGCCGCCGACAGGCGACCCGCATCCGGTGCACGGCGTCCGGCTCGTCCGCCCGGACGGCGTCGTCCAGGCCGGCCAGCACGGCCGCCTGCGTCTCCAGGCGGGCCAGCAGCACCTGCCCCACCGTGGTGTCGGGTCTCGCCATGGACGCTCGCCCCCTCGTCGGGTCAGCGGGAACGCCTTCCAGGCTAATCCGCGTCGGGCCGCTGTCGACCGCGCGGCAGCCGGGCGGGCGACCCCGCGGGCGGCCGGGCCCGCTGTCGGGCCCGCTGTCGAACCCCGCAGGCTACTGATCGCACGTCAGCCGGAACAGGGACCTACGGGCCCTCGTGCCGGATGCGAGCGCCATGACATACTCCGGAGCGTGACGACCTCCTCCCGTGCGACCAGGGCCCTGCGGGCCGCGGTGTTCACCGCGCTCGCCGTGCCGATGGCCGCGTTGGGCCAGGTCGTCATCACGGGCCGCCCGCTGCCGCTGTCGCTGGTGGCCTCGGCCGGTGCCGTCGTCTTCCTGGTCGCGGCCGTCCTGGCCGGCGGGGAACGGCGGATGCTGCACATCTCCGGCGTGATGGTGCCGGTCGAGCTGCTGCTCAACACCACGTTCAACCTGGGCCAGGCCGGCTGTTCGCCGGTGCTGGCCGGTCAGGTGCCCGCCCGCGGGGTGAACCTGCTGGTCTGCGGCGGCGGTTCGGTGGACGGCTCGCTGCTGAGCGGCCCGCTGGGCCACGCCGGGCAGTTGGCCCCCGCCGCGACCCAGCTGCTGCTCCTGCTGGTGCACGTGGTGATCGCCCTCGCCGCCTCGGCCTGGCTGCGGATGGGCGACGCCGCCCTGTCCGGCCTGGCCCGGGCGCTGTGCGCGCTGCGGCAGTCGCTGGCCGGCCCGCTGCGCGCCCTGGTCGTCCTGCTGCTCCCCGCGCCGGTGCGTCCGGTGCTGCGGGTGCCGCTGCCGGTGTCGGACCGTGCCCGGCCGCGCCGCGAGGACGTGGTGCTGAGCCCGGCGCCCCGGCGCGGCCCGCCCGCCTTCGCGCCTGCCTGCTGATCACCGTCCCGACCTGATCACCGTCCCGACCTGATCACCCCCGTACCCGGCCGGACGGCCCCGGTACGCCCGCAGGCAGTGCGCACGACTCCCGCGTTCACCGACCCCGCCGCAGCAGCTGCGGCTCCCCGCGCGCACCCGCGCGCCGCGTACAGGAGTTGACTTCCCCATGGCTCAGGCCCCCAGCAAGCAGCAGTCCAAGCGCATCAGTGCCCGTGAGCGGATCCAGGAGGCGCAGCGCCGCGAGCAGCAGGCCGCCAAGCGCCGTCAGCGGATCGTCGTGACGGTCTCCGCGGTCGTCGTGCTGGCCCTCGCGGGCGGTGTCGCCGTCGCGATCAACTCGGCCTCGGACAAGAACGACAAGTCCTCCGCCGCCGCGTCGGCGCCGCTGGTCGTGCCCGCCAACGCCTCCGGCCCGGACGGCACGGTGATCACCTACGGCAAGGCGGACGCCCCGCACACCATGGAGATCTACGAGGACTTCCGCTGCCCGGTCTGCAAGCACTTCGAGGCGGCCAACGGCGAGACCGTCAAGAAGCTCACCGAGGACGGCCGGATCAAGGTGGAGTTCCACCTGGCGGCGTTCCTGGACAAGAACCTCGGCGGCAAGGGCTCGCGCACCGCGCTGGCCGCGGCCGGCGCCGCGCTGAACGAGGGCGTGGACCAGTTCAAGGCGTTCCACGACGTGCTGTACGCCAACCAGCCGGACGAGCGCGAGGACGGCTTCGGCGACGTCGACCACATCCTGAACCTGGCCGGCCAGGTGCCCGGGCTGAAGACGGACGCCTTCGTGAAGGCGGTGACCGACAAGACCTACGCCCCGTGGGCGGCCAAGGTCTCCGACGCGTTCAACGGCAGCGGGGTGACCGGCACTCCGACCGTCAAGGTGGACGGCAAGCAGATCACCCTGTTCGCCGGCAACGCCGTGGTCCCGGCCGAGCAGTTCGCCGCGCAGGTGAAGCAGGCCGCCGGCCTCCAGTAGGCCGCACCCTCCCCGCACCGTACGGCACCACCCGGCCCGGCCGAACTCCCGGCCGGGCCGGCTCCTCCCAGCCAGCCACCGGAGTGTGCTGTCATGACCGCCGCTACCACCGTGCACCCGTCCCGCTCCGCTCCCGACGCCGCCGCCGCCCGGGCCCCGATCGGCGCGAGCCGGGCCTACGCCCTCCTGCTGTTCCTGGGCGGGCTGGTCGGGCTGGCCGCCTCGGCCGTCCTGACCTTCGACAAGCTCCGCATCCTGGAGAACCCCTCCTACGTCCCCAGCTGCAACATCAACCCGATCATCAGCTGCGGTTCGGTGATGCGCACCGAGCAGGCGGAGGTCTTCGGCTTCCCGAACCCGCTGCTCGGGCTGGCCGCCTTCGGCGCGCTGACGGCGATCGGCGCGGGGCTGCTCGCCGGTGCCGGGTACCGGCGCTGGTTCTGGCTGGGCCTGAACGCGGGCACCGCGCTGGGCGTGGTGTTCGCGCACTGGCTGATCCACCAGGCGCTGTACGACATCGGCGCGCTGTGCCCGTACTGCATGGTGGTGTGGGCCACGGTGGTGGTGCTGTTCTGGTACACGACGCTGCACAACCTGCGCACGGGCGTGATTCCGGCGGGCCCGCGGTCGGCGGTGGTCGTCCGGGAGGCGGCACGCTACCACTGGGCGCTGCCGGTGCTGTGGGCGGCGGTGATCGCGCTGCTGGTCCTCAACCGGTTCTGGTCCTACTGGAGCACGCTGCTCTGACCGTCCGTCACCCCACGTACCCGTCCGAGTGCAGCAGTGCGGCGGCGCCGGTCCGCCGGGCCTCCAGGGCCGCGGTGAGCCGGCGCGCCGCACCGGGCTGCAGCAGGACGGCCGCCCGGGCCGGGGTGAACCAGCCGTGGTCGGCGACCTCCTCGGCCTGCGCCCGGACCGCCGTGCCGTCCGCGACCGTCCCGCCGTCGAACATGAACTGCACGGCGGGGTGGGCGTGTTCGCCCTGGTCGGGGATCGAGTCGCGCCACTCCACGACGAGCAGCCGCAGCGGCCCGGCCAACAGCCCGGTCTCCTCGTACAGTTCGCGGGCCGCGCACTCGGCGGGCCCCTCCCCCCGGTCCATCCCGCCGCCGGGGAACTGCCACTGGTCGCGGTAGCTGGCCTTCAGCAGCAGGACCCGGCCCGCTTCGTCGGTGAGCAGGACGCTGCAGCCGACGTAGGCGCGCACCATCCCGGCGAGCCACTCCTCCTCCGAGAGTGCCCAGGTGTCCGTCATCGCGCCTCCTCCGCCGGGTTCCCGTCCTCGCGGCCACTCTGCCGCGATCACGGCCCCGGGAGAGCCGATCGGCCCCTAATCCACCCGAATGAGTGCCGGTGGCCCCGCCTGCCCGAACACGGCCCGCCGGAAGGCGTTGCGCAGGTCGGTGAGCTGCTGGATCCCCCGGTCGTAGTGCACCTTGTTGGTGAGCAGCAGGGCCCAGCGGCCGAGCCTGCGGGAGACCCAGAAGCCGGTGCCGGTGAAGCCGTAGTGGACGAAGGTGCCCTCGGCCGGGTCGGTGCCGGGAGCGTGCAGCCAGGACAGGCCGCGGGCGGGGGCGAGGCCGCCGGTGTGCTCGCGCAGCGATTCGTCGATCCACGGCTCGCCCCAGGGCGCCCCGGGCGGCGGGGCGAGCAGCGCGGTGAGGAAGCGGGCCAGGTCGCGGGCGGTGGAGAAGGCCCCGGCGTTGCCGGAGACCCCGCCGAGCAGCCGGGCGGAGGGGTCGTGGACGACGCCGCACAGGTGGGTGCCGGCGCCCTCCTCGTACTCGGTGGGCGCGGTGCGGGCGGCGAGCGCGCCGTCGAGCGGGCCGTACCGGGTGTCGGTCATGCCGAGCGGCCCCCAGACCCAGCGTGCGGCGAGCTCGTCCAGCGGCGCGCCGCCGAGGTCCTCGACCAGGTGGGCGAGCAGGACGGCGGCGCGGTCGGTGTACTCGACGGCCGTGCCCGGCGGGCGGTGCAGCGGGGCGGCGAGCACCCCGGCCCGGATCGCCGCGGGGTCGCGTCCGTAGAGCTGCTCGAAGCGGGTGTACGGGAGCATCCCCGCGGTGTGGGCGAGGAGTTGACGGACCGTCACCTCGCCGGCGGGGTGCCCGGCGGCCGGTGGCCACCAGCGGCCGAGCGGCTCGTCCAGCGGAAGCCGCCCGGATTGCCGCAGCACCCCCGCGCAGGGCCAGAGCGCGACGACCTTGGTGAGGCTGGCGAGGTCGTACAGCGTGTCGGGCCCGGGCCGCAGCCGCGCGTACGGCCCCTGCCCGAGCACGCCGTGGCTGCCGCCGCCGAGTGTGCCGCCGGCGTCGCCGACGGCCCAGACGGCGCCCGCCCCGACGGTGCGCGCGCCCTCCCCGACCAGCCGGTCCAGCTCCCCGCCGGGCGCGGCCGGGTCGGGGAGCCGGTCGGCTCCGGGTGCTCGGTGACTCATCCGTCTCCCCCTTCGGGCCGACGGGAGCCTTCCCCGCGCAGCGGTCGCTCAGACCGCCGCGGCCAGCTCCTTGCCGAGGCAGATGCTCTGCGCGTGCTCCTTGTAGATGCCGAACTTCCGGATCGCGTCGTAGCCCTCGGACCGGTACAGCGCGACGGCCTCGGGCTGCTCGGTGCCGGTCTCCAGGATGAAGCGGGTCCGCCCGGCCTCGATCGCGGTCCGCTCCAGGCGGCCCAGCACCGCGCGGGCCAGGCCGCGGCCGCGGGCCGCGGGGATCACGAACATCCGCTTCAGCTCCGCGTCGCCGTCGCGCAGGCCGTCCGGACCGGCCTGCTTGGCCCGCCAGCCGCCGCAGGCGACCGGACGGCCGTCCAGGTAGGCGATCATGAACAGGCCGGCCGGCGCCTCGAAGTCCTCGGGGCGCATGACGGTCTCGTCCGGGTCGCCGTAGCGGCGCACGTACTCCTGCTGCACCTCGGCCGACAGGGTCTGGGCGTCGGGGTGGGCGTAGCCGGTGATGCGGAACTCGACGGTGCCGGTGTCCCGGGCGGTGCTGGTGCTCATGCCGAAAAGCCTACGATCCCCGCTCAGCGGGCCTCGAACCGGGCGACCAGGTCGTCCTTGCCGAACATCCGGGCGGTGTCCACGGCGCTCGGGGCGCCGGCCTGCGGGTCGGCGCCGCCGGCCAGCAGGACGTCCAGCACGTCCGTGGCGCCCTTGAAGACGGCCCCGGCCAGCGGGGTCTGCCCGTGGTCGTTGGCGAGGTTCGGGTCGGCGCCGTACCGGAGCAGCTCCGCCACCGTCGCGGCGTGGCCGTGGTAGGCGGCGAGCATCACCAGGGTGTCGCCGCGGCCGTTGGTGAGGTCGGCCGGGGCCCCGGCGTCCAGGTAGGCGGACAGGGTCTCGGTCTCCCCGGTCCGGGCGGCGTCGAAGAGCTTCCCGGCGAGCGCGATCACCTCGGCGTCGGGGGCGTCGGCGGGCTGCTGGCTGGCGGCGTCGGTCATGACGGGCGGCCTTTCCGGTCGGGTCGTCGGGCGGTCTCGGGGCTGCGCCCAGGGCACGGTAGCGGCCAGCGCCGGAACGGGCCAGCGGGCGTCCGGAATCCGGATGACGGCCCGCGCCCGCCACGACACACGGCCGCGCGCGTTGCGCAGCCATTCGAGCGAACTTCCCGGACCCCCCGGAAACTTCCCGCCCTCCGCCCGGGAATGCCTCGGCGCATCGAATCCCCTCGGCACCCGGCCCCACCCCGGCCGGGTCGCATACCGCCACCCGGCCACCGGAACGGTATTGGACGGCAGAACCACCCATTTGCACCGTTCCATCATCTATTACTTTTTGTCACGATTGGTGCACTTTCCGTAACACCCCCGCTTGTCCCCCCTTCCTGAGGAGCGGAACGTGATCCTCTCGATTTCCGGCATCGTCCTGTTCGGCACCATCGCCTTTCTCTTCTTCCGCCGGGACGGACTAAAGGTCTCCCACGCCATCGTCTGCGCCCTCTTCGGCTTCTACATCGCAGGCTCCTCGATCGCACCGAGCATCACCGCGGGCGGCGCGAGCCTCGCCAGCCTGCTCAGCGGCATCAAGTTCTGACCGCGTCCAGATCTCCTCCGTACCGGCCCGGGCGCGGATCCCACCGCCCCGGGCCCCGTCGTTGCCCACCCGCGCCACCCCACCCGTCCCACCGTTTGGGGAGTCAAGGAATGCCGCTCCACCGCCACCTCACCAAGGGCCGCGCGATCGCCCGGACCGCCGGGGACCACGCCTCGGACATGTTCGCCCCGCTCTCCGTGATCGGCCGCGGCCTGCGCCACCACGCGGACTGGGCGAAGTCCCGCTGGCAGGCCACCCCCAAGGACCGCCGCGGGCCGACGCTGTTCCTGACCGCCGCCCTGCTGATCGGCGTCTACCTGCTGCCGCACGGCCTGCTGTTCGCCCTGATCACCCTGATGGCCAGCGCCGCCTGGGCCGGCCGGGCCCCCCGGGCGACGCCCGCACCGCCCGCACCGGACGTCGCCGACGTCAAGCTCGCGGCCCTCTACGCGGCGCTCACCCCGTACCTGTGCGGACCCGAGGACGCCAACCCGCTGTACCACTTCGAGGGCAGCCACAAGAACGCCTTCAGTGCGTGGGACTTCGACGGCGAGGGCCGGCTCTCCCGGCTGGAGATGACCTACCCCGCCTACTTCACCGACACCGAGCCCGCCGCCCGGGCCCGGATCGAGCAGGTCGTCCAGGGCAAGGCCGGCCGGGCCCGCGAGTACCGCTTCGACTGGGACGAGGAGTCCAACCGGCTGCGGATCACCGCCCTCGCCCCGCTGGCCGCCGACATCGCCGCCCAGCGCTTCGTGGCGGCCCCCGGCGAGATCGTGCTGGGCTTCACCGACGAGGGCGGCACCGCCCGGACCATCCCGGTCGTCCGGGGCGGCACCACCGTCCAGCAGCCGCCGGTGGTCTGGCGCACCGGCCCGCGCTCCGCCGAGCCGCACCTGCTGGTGCTCGGCGTCACCGGCTACGGCACCTCCAGCCTGCTGCGCTCGGTGGCGCTCCAGGCCCTCCCGTACGCCGACCTGGTGGTGGTCGACGGTGCGGGCACCGGCGAGCACGCCTGCCTGGTGAACCGGCCCGGCGTGCACACCGTGGAGACCAGCCTGCACGGCGCGCTGGCCGCCCTGGACTGGGCCGTCGGCGAGACCGAGCGCAGGCTCGCCGCGCTCAACGCCGCCCGGCACGCCGGAACCGCCCCGCCCGAGGACGTCACCCGGCCGCTGTGGCTGCTGCTGGACCACCCGACCGAGCTGAGCGAGCTCGCCCGGGCCGAGGGCCGCCCCGACCCGCAGGACCTCCTGGAGCTCCCGCTGCGCCACGGCCGGGCCGCCCGGGTCACCGTGGTGGTCGCCGACGACCTGGAGGCCCGGGACCGGATCACCGCCACCGTCCGCGCCACCACCCGGGCCCGCGTGGTGCTCGGCCCGGCCGGCCCGGACGAGGGGCGCGAAGCGCTCGGCGCGCCGCTGGACATCGTGCCCGCCGCCCAGGCCCCGATCGGGCGCGGCTACGCCCGGATCGGCAACGGCGCCCCGCTCCGGCTCCAGGTGCCGGCCACCGTCGATCCGCTGGACGACGAGGCCCCGGCCGCGCTGCGGGACGCGGTGATCGCCCTGCTGCCGCACCGGGACACCCGCACCGAGGCGGCCGCCGCCGAGCCACCCCGCCCGGACCGCCCGCCGGTGGTACCCGCGGCCGATCCGGCCCGTCCGGTCGACCTGGCCAAGGGCGAGCCGATGATCCGTTCACGGCCGATCTCCTGACGGCAGGGCCGGGCCGCCTCCCCCGGCCGGTTCTCGGCTCCCGGCAGGGGTCGGCGCCCGGCGCCGAATCCCGTCCCGGTACGCTCGTCACAGAAAGTCCGCACGATCACCAGATGTGAAATAGGTGACACCTGGGGTGATATCACCGGCCAGATGTGACAAATCGGGCGCGGGTGGGTACAAACAGGGGCGGCACTACAAGACGACGCATGTCCCGGGACGGGAATCTTCGTCGGAAGCCGAGCGTTGACCGAACGACGAAGAACAGCGACCACTAGTCCTGTGGGCCATAAGCCCGGGAGGCACGATTCATGAGCGAGCGAGCTCTCCGCGGCACGCGACTCGGGGCCACTAGCTACGAGACCGACCGTGGTATCGATCTGGCTCCCCGCCAGACCGTCGAGTACGCATGTCAGAACGGACACCGTTTCGAGGTTCCTTTCTCGGTCGAGGCGGAGATCCCCGCGACCTGGGAATGCCGCTTCTGCGGCCAGGAGGCGGCACTTCTCGACGGCGACGAGCCGGAGGAGAAGAAGATCAAGCCGACGCGCACCCATTGGGACATGCTGATGGAGCGCCGGACGCGCGAGGAGTTGGAGGAGGTGCTGGCCGAACGGCTGGCCGTGCTCCGCTCCGGTGGGATGAACCTCGCGGTGCACCCGCGAGACACCCGCAAGAGCGCCTGACACCTCGCTCCCGCCCCGAGCGGGAGGACGCGAAAAGGGACCCTGGTCACCAGGGTCCCTTTCGCGTTGTCCGGCGCCGTCCGCCGGACCGTGCCGTGCACGCGAGGAGCCCCCGGTGGCGGGTTCTCCGCGCCCCCGGGGGCTCGCGTCGGAACGGGCGGGTCAGCCGGCGATCGGCGGGCGGTAGGTGGTGTCCGGGCCCTGCGGGCCGCGCGGGCCGGCCTCCGGGTCCACGACCTCGCCCTGGATCACCTTGCCGTCCGGGCGGTGGATGCGCAGCTGCTCCTGCAGCCGCATCGCGTCCGCGAACGGGTCGGCGCCGGCCACGGAGGCACTGCGCAGCGCCTTGTCCGCGACGCGGCGGCCGAGCACCCGCCACAGGGCCCGGGTGGGCGGGAGGAGCAGGGTCAGCGCCAGCAGGTCGGACAGGAAGCCGGGGACGATCAGCAGCAGGCCGGCCAGCACGGTCATGCTGGTGCCGGTCTGCGGCTGCTGGGACTGCGGGTTCTTGCTCTGCTCGATCGCCGCCGACAGCGCCTTCAGCCCGGCCCGCTTGATCAGCGAGCCGCCGATCAGGGCGCCCGCGACGAGCAGCAGCACGACGGTGAAGCCGCCCAGCCAGGAGCCGACCTGGACCAGCAGCCAGATCTCCAGCACCAGCCAGGCGGTGATCAGCAGCGGCAGCACCCGGCGGAGCCTGCTGCGCGGGGCCGGACGGGTGGGGGTAGCTTGCTGGGTCACGGTACGAATCCACTCCAAGCGGTGCTCTGCGCGCCGCACGGGAGGTCCGGGCCGGCTACGGCACCACCTGCTCCAACGATTCCCGCGCCGCCGGTGTTCCGGCGGCCGGGCTCGGCTGCCGCGCCCTACGCCTTCCGGCGCCGTCCGACCAGCAGGGCCGCGCCGCAGGCCAGCAGGCCGCCGACGGCCAGCGTCCACTCCGGGGCGGCGCCGACCCGGTCGGCGACGGTGGTGCCGTCGCGCAGCGGGACCGTCGCCGACAGCTCGGCCGCGGTCAGCTCCTCGGTGCGCTGCTGGACGCTGCCGTCCGGGGCGATCACCGCGCTGATGCCGCTGGTGGCGGCGATCAGCACCGCCCGGCCGTGCTCGACGGCCCGCAGCCGGCTCATCGCCAGCTGCTGCTCGGGCTGCCCGGTCTTCGCGTAGGTCGCGTTGTTGGTCTGGACGACCAGGACCCGGGCGCCGCTGTCCACGGTGTCGCGGACGATCTCGTCGTACGCGACCTCGAAGCAGATCACGTCGCCGATCCTGGCCGGGCCGAGCTGCATCACGCCGTTGTGGTCGCCGGGGTAGAAGTCCCGGGCGACCCGCTGGAGGCGGGTGATCACCGTCATCAGCTGGGCGCGGAAGGGCACGTACTCGCCGAACGGGACGGGGTGCTGCTTGGTGTAGGAGGCGCCGGGGCCGGTGACCGGGTCCCAGACGATGCCCTCGTTCTGGACGTGCTGCGCGTCCGGGCCGTCCACCAGGGTGCCGACCAGGGTCGGCACCCCGACCGCCTTGACCGCCTGGTCGATCCGCTGGCGGGCCAGCGGATCGCTGAACGGGTCGAGGTCGGAGGAGTTCTCCGGCCAGATCACGATGTCGGGGCGCTCGACCTTGCCGGCCCTGATGTCGGCGGCGAGCCGCTCGGTGGCCGAGGCGTGGTTGTTGAGGACCATCATCGGGCGGCCCAGGAAGTCCATGCCCGGGTTGGGCACGTTGCCCTGGACGATGGCGACCTTGACGGTGTCGTCCGCGGCCGTGGGCACCGGGACGAGGTAGCCGGCCAGCAGCGCGGCCACCGCGCCGAGCGCCGCCAGCGCGGCCGCCCTCGGAGCCCTGCCGGGCCCGCGCACCCGCAGCGCGGCCCAGCCCAGCAGGGCCCCGCAGAGGGCGACCGCGAAGGTCACCAGCGGTGCGCCGCCGAGCGCGGCCAGCGGGGTGAACGGGCTGGCGGTGTTGGCGAAGGCGAGCCGGCCCCAGGGGAAACCGCCGAGCGGCAGCCGGTCGCGGGCCCACTCCTGGGTGACCCACAGGCAGGCCGCCCAGAGCGCCCACCCCGGCAGCCGGGAGGTGACGGCCAGGGCGCCGCCCAGCAGGGCCAGGAACAGCGCCTCCACGACGGACAGGCCGACCGTGGCGTCCCAGCCGACCACCCGCAGCCAGCTGAGCAGCATCAGGAAGAACGGCAGGCCGAACGCGAAGCCGGTCCAGAGGCCCTGACGGAAGGTGCGGCCCCGGGTCAGCAGCGAGAGCGCGGCGACGCCGAGCAGCGACAGCGGCCACAGGTCGTACGGCGGGAAGGCGAGGGCCAGCAGCAGGCCGGCCAGGACGGCGAGGCCGGTGCGGGGGAGCCCGGCGCGGATCCTGGCGAGCGCGCGGGCTCCGCGGCTCGGTCGGGGCGCCGGCTCCTGCGGCTCGGGTACGGCCTCGGGCCGTTCCTGGGTGACGGGAGTGGCCACCGGCGCACCATCTTCCTGGGGCTTGCTGTTCGGACGCTGTGCGAAGAAGGTACCCCGGAACGTCGGTGGCCCGTGAGGTGAGGGGTGACGGCGGGGTCAGCGCGGGGCGTAGCGGAAATCCCGCAGCGGCCAGTGCGCGGTGAGTCCAGTCGGAGACGGCGCGGTGCAGCGGCTCGTCCAGGTGGGCGCGGTCGGCCCGGACCCAGGAGCTGACCGAGACCACCGAGGGGTCCTCGCGGTCCGGGTAGATGTAGACGCAGCCGATCACCTCGTCGCGGTCCGGCTCCAGGACGGTGTAGGTGAAGCCGGTGCGGGCCTCGAAGTCGGCGGCGTGGCGGCGCAGGTCGTCGAGGTTGCGCTCCGGGGGCATCCCGTCGGCGGGCGGCCAGCCGCGGCCGGCCCAGCCGGGGGTGGCGCGGATGTGGTCGATGCTGCTCGTCCAGGCGGCGTGGTCGGAGGCGTTGTGCCGCTCGCCCAGGGGCTCCAGTCGGAACTCCGGGGCGAGCAGCTCGCGCGGGACGGTGAAGTCGGCGGGCACCAGTTCGATCATGCCGATCAACCTAGGGCGTGCCCGCCCGACGTTCCACGGGGTTTACCGCTGGTGCACCGTGCGGCCGCGGACCACGGTGCGCAGGCAGGTCGGCAGCGGGTGGCCCGGGGTGAGGTCGGGCAGCCCGGGGGTGCCGGAGCGCGGGTCGGTGGACCAGCCCGCCACCCGGGAGTCGGGGGCCTGGACGACCAGCTCGCCGGCCGCCCAGATCGCGTAGCTGGCGACGGCGCCGGGGACGAGCACGCCGTCCTGGTCGCGGCCGATCGCGCGCCAGCCGCCGCGGGTGTGGGCGGTGAAGGCCGCGCGGACCGAGATCCGGTGTTCCGGGGTCCGGTGGAAGGCGGCCGCGCGGACGGTGCCCCAGGGGTCGAGCGGGGTGACCGGGGCGTCCGAGCCGAAGGCCAGCGGGACGCCGGCCCGCAGCAGCGCGGCGAAGGGGTTGAGGGCGGCCGCCCGCTCGGCGCCCAGGCGCTGGACGTACATGCCCTCCGGGCCGCCCCAGGCGGCGTCGAAGGCGGGCTGGACGGAGGCGGTCAGGCCGAGTTCGGCGAAGGCGGCGACGGCCTTGTCGTCCAGGGCCTCGGCGTGCTCGACGCGGTGGCGCAGGGCCTTGACCCGGGCGGCGCCGACCCGGGCGCCGGCCTCCCGGACGCCGTCGAGGACCGCCGTGACCGCCGCGTCGCCGATGGCGTGGAACCCGGCCTGGATCCCGGCCTCGGTGCAGGCGGCGACGTGGTCGGCGACCTGCTCGGCGGTCAGGTAGGCGGTGCCGGTGTGCTCCGCGTCGTCGTACGGGGCGTGCAGGCAGGCGGTGTGCGAGCCGAGCGCGCCGTCCACGAAGAGGTCGCCTCCGGCGCCCACCGCACCGAGCCTGCGGGCGGTCTCGACACCGCCCAACTCGCCCCAGTAGCCGAATACTTCGGGCCCGTCCCCCTCGGCGGCCAGGGCCAGCAGGGCGGCCAGGTCGGCCTCCGAGGAGATCTCCGGGCCGGCGCACTCGTGCAGGGCGCCGATGCCGAGTTCGGCGGCGCGGGCCAGGGTGGCGCGCTGGGCCCGGCGGCGCTGCTCGGGGGTGAGGCGGGCCAGCGCGGTCTGCCGCACGGCGTGGTGGGCGTCCTTGGTGAGCGGGCCCTCGGGGTCGAAGCCGGGCGCCTCGGCCAGGCCCTCGGTGAGGGTGCGCAGCGCGGTAGTGGCGAGCGCGGAGTGCACGTCGGTGCGGGAGAGGTAGAGCGCGGCGCCACGGGCGGCGGCGTCGAGTTCGGCGAGCGTGGGCGGGCGGCGCTCGGGCCAGCCGGTCTCGTCCCAGCCGTGGCCGATCAGCACCCCGCCGGGCTCGGGCCGGGCGTCGACGAAGGCGGTGACGGCGGCCAGGGCGGCGGCGAGCGAGGGGCTGCCGGTGAGGTCGAGGCCGGTGAGCGCCAGGCCGGTGGCGGTGGCGTGCACGTGGGCGTCCACGAAGGCGGGGGTGACCAGGGCGCCGTCCAGCTCGACGATCTCGTCGACGGTCGCGGCGTACGCCTCGGCGGCGCCGTCGCTGCCGACCCACGCGACGTGCCCGCCTTCCACGAGCATCGCGGTGGCGAAGGGGTCGGCGGGGCTGTAGACGGCGCCGCCGCGCAGCAGGACGGTCCAGGAGGTGCGTTCGGTCATGCCGCCAAGTCTGCACCCCACCGGTTCGCGGTCAGAGCTTCGGGGGGCGTGCCTCGTACGGGGTGGACAGGACGACGGTGGTGCGGGTGGAGACGCCGGCGGCGCTGCGGATGCGCGCGAGCAGGTCCTCCAGGTCGCCGGGGGCGCCGACGCGGACCTTGAGGATGTAGTTCTCGTCGCCGGCGACGCTGTGGCAGGCCTCGATCTCGGGCAGGCCGGCCAGCCGCTCGGGGGTGTCGTCCGGGGCGCTCGGGTCGAAGGGTTTGACCGAGATGAACGCGGTCAGCGCCAGGTCGACGGAGTCGGGGTCGATGATCGCGGTGTAGCCGCGGATCACCCCGCGCTGTTCGAGGCGGCGCACCCGCTGGTGCACCGCCGAGGTGGACAGGCCGGTGGCCTTGCCCAGGTCCGTGTAGCTCATCCGGCCGTCTTCGAGGAGCAGCTGGACGATGCGTTGGTCGAGATCCTCCACAGTGCGCAAACCTACCCGGTCGGGAGCACGGGGGGCGCACGCGGTGGCACAGGACGGGTTCGCAGGTGCCGGGCGGGCACATGCCGGGCGAATGTGGCATCCGGTGTGGCCAAGGACACACCCAGTGCATCACGGTGCACGGGACCGCAGGATTATGAGTCCGGATCACAGGGAAGTGCTGGTTGTGGCCCTGGACGACCACGCCGGGCCCGATCCTAGGGGGATCCTCATGCCTGCTACCGACCAGCGTGTGCTGGGCTCCGACGAGACCGACGATATGGCCGACCGCGAGGACCTCGCGGTCGGCCACCTGCCGGGCACCGACCCCGGCGAGGCGGAGACCTGGGACATCTTCCGGGTCGACTGCCCCGAGTGCCGCCGCCCGATCGCCCTGGTGGCGGACGAGGAGCGGCTGCCGCAACACGCGCTGCTGCCGACCGCCTGGAACCCCTTCTCCCCCGCGATCTGCCCGGGTTCGGGCACGCCGACGGACGACCTGGCCGAGGTCGAGGCCCAGGAGGACGCCGAACCGGCCGGCTTCGACGCGCTGTTCAAGCTTCCGAGCGGGCTGGACTGGCGCACCCAGCCGTTCTCGCACGCCGTCGCGCACTGCCCGGTACGGCTCGCCGCGGTCCCCGGGGCCGCCCCGGTGGCGTCCGCCGTCCCGGCCGTCGCGGCGCTGCGGGCCGCCATCCCGGAGCAGCGCCGCCGTCGTCCGGCGCTGACCGGCCGCACCGCCAAGGCGAGCTGACGCTCCGCCGGGAACGCCTCCGGCCGTCACTCCGCACCCTGGAGTGACGGCCGGAGGCCGTACGGGGGGATCGGGGCGGTCCGGCGGCTCCCCCGCCGGACGGCCCCCGGGCGTCAGCCCTTGGTGAGGTGGCGGCCGATCACCAGGCGCTGGATCTGGTTGGTGCCCTCGACGATCTGCAGCACCTTGGCCTCGCGCATGTAGCGCTCGGCCGGGAAGTCCTGGGTGTAGCCGTAGCCGCCGAGCACCTGGACGGCGTCGGTGGTCACCCGCATCGCCGCGTCGGTGCAGAACAGCTTCGCCATCGCCGCCTCCTTGGAGAACGGCCGGCCGGCGTCCCGCAGCCGGGCGGCGGACAGGTAGAGCGAGCGCCCGGCCTCGATCTGGGTGGCCATGTCGGCGAGCATGAAGGACAGGCCCTGGAACTCGGCGATCGGGCGGCCGAACTGGCGCCGGGTGCGGGCGTAGTCGACGGCGAGGTCGAGCGCGGCCTGGGCCACGCCTATCGCGCAGGCGGCGATGCCGAGGCGGCCGGAGTCCAGCGCGGCGAGCGCGATCTGGAAGCCCTGCCCCTCCTCGCCGATCAGCCGCTCGCGCGGGACGCGCGCGCCGTCGAAGTGCAGCTGCGCGGTCGGCGAGGAGCGCATGCCCATCTTGTGCTCCGGCGGGGCCGCGGACAGGCCCTGCTGGGTGCCGGGGACCAGCAGGCAGCTGATGCCCTTGGGGCCGTCGACGCCGGTGCGCACCAGGGCGCTGTAGAAGTCGGCCTGGCCGCCATGGGTGATCCAGGCCTTGGTGCCGTTCACCACGTACGCCTCGCCGTCGAGGTCGGCGCGGGTGCGCAGCGCGGCCGCGTCCGAGCCGGACTGCGGCTCGGAGAGGCAGTAGGCGCCGAGCTGCTCGCCGGAGAGCATGGCGGGCAGCCACGCGTCGCGCTGCTCGTCGGTGCCGAAGGTGGCCAGCGCGTGGCAGGAGAGGGTGTGCACGCTGACGCCGAGGCCGATGGCCAGCCAGCCGGCCGCGAGCTCCTCCAGCACCTGCAGGTACACCTCGTAGGGCTGTTCGCCGCCGCCGTACTTCTCGTCGTACGGGAGGGAGAGCAGGCCGGCCTCGCCGAGGGTGCGGAAGACGTCGCGCGGGAAGCGGTCGGCGGCCTCGTCCTCCGCCGCACGCGGCTGGAGCTCGCGCTGGACCAGGTCACGGGTGAGGCTCAGCAGCTCGCGGGCCTCCTCGCTCGGCAGCTGGCGCTCCACGGCTTTCACAGGGGAGGGGGTCATGGCGGTGGTCGCCTCCTCGATCGGGCGCCGGACCGAGGTGTCGGCTGACCCGGCGGGGGTGCGGCTTGTCGGACCGACCGGCACCGGGTTGCGGTGAACGGCCGTTCACAGTCGTGGCGAAGGCGAGTATGCCCGAAACCCGCGCTGCCGTCACGACCTGCACAGATGAACTGTCCGCAGTGGCGGGCTACGGCACCGTAGGGTTGACGTTGTGGCTGCATCCGAACCGTTCCCGCCCCCGCTCCGGCCCGCTCCGGACGACCTTCCGGCCGCGCTCGCGGCGGAGCTGCGCGCGCTGCCGCCCTCCTGCGGGCCGGTGCGGCTGGTCGCGGTGGACGGGCACGCGGGGTCCGGCAAGACCACCTTCGCCGGACGGCTGGCGGCGGCGCTCGGCGGGGCCCCGGTGGTCCACCTCGACGACCTGGCCACCCACCGCGAGCCGTTCGGGTGGACCGGACGGCTGCGCGGGCAGGTGCTGGAGCCGCTGGCGGCCGGGCGGGACGCCGAGTACCGGGTGTACGACTGGACGCTGCGCCGCTTCGCGGGCACGGCCGCGGCGCCGGCCGCCCCGGTGGTGCTGGTCGAGGGGGTCGGCGCGGGCCGGCGGGCGGTGCGGCCGTGGCTGGCCCGGGTGATCTGGATGGAGCTGGACGCCGCTTCGGCCCGGCGGCGCGGGGAGGAGCGGGACGGTCCGGAACTGGCCGAGTTCTGGGCGGGCTGGGCCCGGGCCGAATCGGCGCATTTCGCCGCCGATCCGAGCCGTCCGTACGCCGCGACGCGGGTCGACGGGGTGACCGGCCGGATCGCCCCGGGCACCGTCGGTGAAACTTCAACCATCGCCTTGACCTGCGACATCGCCAGGATCTAGGTTCTCCTCAGCCGCCGGAACGAAAGCTTCCGGTTGCCTCGGACCCGGCGCCCCCGGCTTGTTCCCCCGTGAGCCGGGGACGCCGTCCGGTCCCCTTCCGAAACTCGCTCCCCGGCAGCCCGTTTCGTCGCCCGGCCGCTCAACGGCCGCTCGCGCGATCGCATTTGACCCTGTTCGGCACCCTTCCGGATCAGCGCCGCGCCGGTACGATTCCTGGCAGGCGCAGATGCGCCGCAAGGGGGTCGACGACCACCGGCCAGGCTAGGCGCAGGCAACCCGCCGGCCGAGCCCCGGGCCGCACCGCGGGGGGCGTGAGTGACGACGGTGGACAGTTCCGACAGCACGGCGGGCGGGCCCGACCGGCTCGCCGACCGCGCCTGGCTGCGCGCCATGGACGCCTACACGGCCGGTGCGTACACCCGGGCCGAGGAGGAGTTCCGGGCCGCCGTCCGGCTGGACCCGGGCATGGCCGACGCCTGGCTCGGACTGCACGCGCTGCGCAGCGACACCTCGGCCGCGCTGCTGGCCATGTACCGCCACCAGAAGCGGTTCGGCGAACAGCGGCGGCTGCACCGACGGCCGCTCAGTTCCTGGTACTGGCTGGGCTGGTGGGTGCAGCCGGTGCTGGAGGACGCCCGCGACCTCGCGCTGGCGCACGCCTCGCACTGGCTGGACGGCCGCCACCTGGCCGAGCTGGACCGGGCGCTGGAACAGTGCCCGGCACCCGGCGAGGACCCCTGCGCCCGCTTCCTGTACGCCTGCCGGTCCTACCTGCTCAAGGACTGGGAGCAGCTGATCAGGGACACCGACCGCCTGCTGGACGACCCGCTGCTCGGCATCGAGGCCGGGCTGTTCGCCGGCATGGCGCGGGTGCGCCTCGACATGTGCGCCCAGGCGCAGGCGCCGCTGGCCGTCTCGCTGGCCCGCTGCCGCTCCGAACAGCCCCAGCGCAAGGAGCTGCGGTACTGGCTGGCCCGGGCGTACGAGGGCGCCGGACGCAGCGCCGCGGCGCTGCCGCTCTACCGGGCGGTGCACCGGGCGGACCCGGCGTTCATGGACACCGCGACCCGGCTGACGGCAATCGCCGCCGAGGACGCGCTCGCGGACGGGCTCACGGACGGACTCGCGGACGGACTGCCGGCCGGCGGGCGCCCGGGAGCGGCCGACGCCGCCCTGCCGGACGCCCCCGGCTTCGACACCGAGTACCCGGACGAGGCCGGGTTCGCCGGGTTGCCCGGGTACGGCGAGCTGACCGGGTACGGCGAGGAGTTCGGGGACGCGGGCGGGCCGAGCGGGCCGACCGTCTCCGGCGACGGGGTGTCGACCGGCGCCCTGCCCGGCGGCTTCCCGTCGGGCGGCGGGCCCTCGGTGGACGCCGGGCTGGTGGACGCCGGACTGGTGGACGTGCCCCCGGCGGACGGCGCCCTCACCGCCGGCGGCGCCCTGCTGGACGGCGGTGCGGCCGACGGCGCCGCGCAGGCCGCCGGGGAACGCTCCGGCTCCGGCGCGCCGCCGGCCTCCGCCGCACCCCCGCCGCTGCCCGCCCTCGGCCGGGCGCAGCCCCGGACCGCCGCCGTGCCCGAGCCCCGGTCCGCCGGCGACGAACGGGAGCTGGACGCGGCCCTGGCCGAACTCTCGCTGATGGTCGGCCTGGAGCCGGTCAAGCGCCAGGTGCGGGCGCTGTCCGCGCAGTTGAGGATGTCTCGGCTGCGGGCCGAGCAGGGCCTGCCCGTCCAGCCACCGAAGCGCCACTTCGTCTTCTCCGGCCCCTCGGGCACCGGGAAGACCACCGTGGCCCGCATCCTCGGCCAGGTCTTCCACGCCCTCGGGCTGCTCTCCGGCGACCACCTGGTGGAGGCCCAACGCGCCGACCTGGTGGGCGAGTTCCTCGGCCAGACCGCCGTGAAGGCGAACGAGCTGATCGACTCCGCGCTGGACGGCGTGCTCTTCATCGACGAGGCGTACAGCCTCTCCAACTCCGGCTACACCAAGGGCGACGCGTACGGCGACGAGGCGCTCCAGGTCCTGCTCAAGCGTGCCGAGGACAACCGCGACCGGCTGGTGGTGATCCTCGCCGGCTACCCCGAGGGCATGAACCGGCTGCTCGCCACCAACCCCGGCCTCAACTCCCGCTTCACCACCCGGGTCGACTTCCCCAGCTACCGCCCGAGCGAACTGACCGCGATCGGCGCCTCGCTGGCCGGCCGGGACGGCGACGGCTGGGACGAGGACGCCGCCGAGGAGCTGGCCAGCATCTGCACCCACGTGGTCCGCGAGGGCTGGATCGACGAGCTGGGCAACGGCCGGTTCATCCGCACCCTGTACGAGAAGTCCTGCGCCTACCGGGACCTGCGGCTGTCGCTGCTGCGCGAGCCGCCGGGCCGGGAGGACCTGGCCACCCTGCGGCTGCCGGACCTGGTCCAGGCGTACGGGGAGCTGATCGACGGCCGGAGCTGACCGGCGGGTGGAGCCGGGCGGAGCCGGAGCCGGTCTGCGGGCGGGCCGGCCCCCGCCCGCCCGGGGACCGGCCCGCCCGCCCGTTCAGCCGTTGAGGAGCGCCGCCTCCCGCTCCCGGTCCAGCCCCACCCTGACCCGGTCGGACCGCCGCGGCGCGCTGCCGCCGATCGACCGCAGCCAGGCCCAGGTGTCCGCCACGGTCTCGGCGACCGGGCGGCAGCGCAGCCCCGCGCCGAGCGCGCGCTCGACCGAGCCGGTGTGCAGGAAGTCGTACAGCTCGCCGGGCGCCAGCCAGATCGGCAGCTCGGTCCACGGCTCGACGCCCGCCGCGAGGATCCGCTCCGGGTCCGTCCAGCGCAGCTCGGCGTCCGAACCGGTGGCCCGTACGCAGGCCTCCAGCAGCTCGCCCATGGTGGCGTGGCCGGACGGGCCGACCAGGTTGTACGGGCCGGCGAGGCGGGCCGCCGCGGCGTCCAGGGTCCAGGCCGCGAGGTCGCGGACGTCGATGTACTGCAGGGCCAGCCCGCGCGGCCCCGGGGCGAGCACCGGGCCGCCCTCGGCGATCCGGTTGAGCCACCACGGCAGCCGGCCGATGTTCTCGTGCGGGCCGAGGATCAGCCCGGCCCTGGCCAGCAGCGCCCGCCCGCCGAACTCCGCCTCCAGCGCCAGTTCGGCGCCGCGCTTGGCCTCGGCGTAGGGCACCTCGCCGGTGAGGTCCGGGGAGGAGGCGACCACCGGCGAGGCCTCGCCGGCCCCGGCCCGCAGCGGATAGTCGTACACCGACCGGCTGGAGACGTACGCGTAGTGGCCGACCCGGCCGTTCAGCAGGCGGGCGCTGTCGCGCACCGCCGCGGGGGCCCAGGACCAGGTGTCCACCACGGCGTCCCACTCCCCGGTGCCGAGCGCCGCGAGGCCGCCCTCGGCGGTGCGGTCGCCCAGCAGTGTGCGGACGCCCTCGGGCGCGGGCCGCGTGCCGCGGTTGAGGGCCGTCACCTCCCATCCCCTGGCCAGCGCCTCTTCGGCGACGACCCGTCCGACGAACTCGGTTCCACCCAGCAGGAGAAGTCTCATGCCGACCACCCTGCTCCCAGGGTGGCCGGCATGGAACGGCTGCATGCTCTGGGCGAAATCGCCGGGAGCGAACACACCGTCAGCGGGGCCCGGACCTGCCGGGCGGGCGTCAGGCCGTGGCGCGGTGGTCCGGGTCGTGCACCTCGCCGACCAGCTCCTCCAGCACGTCCTCCAGCATGACCACGCCGAGCGTGCGCCCGTCCTGGTCCAGCACGGCGGCCAGGTGGCAGGTGGCCCGGCGCATCGCGCCGAGGGCGTCGTCCAGCGGGAGGCTGCCGCGCAGCACCGTGATCGGCCGCCACAGGCGGGCCGGGACGGGCGCAGAGGTGTCCTCCACGTCGAGGACGTCCTTGAGGTGGATGTAGCCGAGGTAGCCGTGGCCGGCCGGGTCGCCGTCGGTGACCGGGAAGCGCGAGAAGCCGGTGCGCAGCGCCAGCTCCTCGACCTCGGCGGCGGTCGCCTTGGTGTCCACGGTGACCAGCTGCTCGGGCTTGAGCAGCACCTCGGTGACCGGGCGGTGGCCCAGCTCCAGCGCGTCCTCCAGGCGCTCCTGGCGGCCCTCGTCGAGCAGCCCGGCGTCCCGGGAGTCCGCCAGCAGGTACATCAGCTGCTCGGTCGTGAAGACCGACTCGACCTCGTCCTTGGCGTCCACCCGGAACAGCTTGAGGATGCCGTTGGCGAGGGCGTTCAGCACCCGGATCACCGGGGCGAGCCAGCGGGCCAGCCGGTCCAGCGGCGGGCCGAGCCAGAGCGCGGCCCGCTCCGGGCCGGCCATGGCCATGTTCTTCGGCACCATCTCGCCCATCACCATGTGCAGGAAGACCACGACGGCGAGCGAGATCCCGTACGAGAGCGGGTGCATCAGCGTGGACGGGACGCCGATCGCGTGGAACGGGCCCTCCAGCAGGGAGGCGATGGTCGGCTCGGCGAGGGCGCCGAGGCCCAGCGAGCAGACCGTGATGCCGAGCTGGGCGGCGGCCAGCATCGCGGAGACGTTGGACAGCGCGTGCAGCACGGTGCGGGCGCGCTTGTGCCCGGCCTCGGCGAGCGGTTCGATCTGGCTGCGGCGCACCGACACCACGGCGAACTCGGCGCCGACGAAGAAGGCGTTGCCGAGCAGGAGCAGCAGCGCGACGGCCAGTTGCAGGGCGGTCATCGGCCCTCCTCCCGGTCCTCGTCGAACTGCGCGGGCGCGGTGGTGCGCTCCACCCGGACCTCGGTGGTGCGGTGGCGGTCGACACCGGTGACGGTGAACCGCCAGCCGGGCAGCTCGGCCTGCTCGCCCACCTCGGGGAGCTTGCCGAGCAGGTCGGAGACCAGACCGGCCAGGGTCTCGTACGGGCCGTCCGGGGCGTTCAGGCCGATCCGCTCCAGCTGGTCGGTCCGGGCGCGGCCGTCGGCCTCCCAGACCGGCAGGCCGTTGACCGGCGGCAGCGGGAGCAGCTCGGGGTGGTCGTCCGGGTCGTGCTCGTCCTGCACCTCGCCGACGATCTCCTCGACGATGTCCTCGACGGTGACGACGCCGGCGGTGCCGCCGTACTCGTCGACCACGATGGCCATCGGCTGGAGGCGGCGCAGCTGGTCGAGCAGCCGCTCGGCGGGCAGCGTCTCGGGCACCAGCAGCGGCGGCGAGGCCAGCTCGCCGACCCGCACCAGGCCGCGCCGGGCGGCCGGGACGGCCAGGGCGTCCTTGAGCGTGACGGTGCCGGTGACCTCGTCCAGGCTGTCGGTGTAGACCGGGAAGCGGGACAGGCCGGTGGCCCGGGTCAGGTTGATGACGTCGGAGGCGGTGGCGTCGCGCTGGAGCGCGGCCACGTCGACGCGCGGGGTCATCACGGACTCCGCGGTCAGCTCGCGCAGGCCCAGGGTCCGGACGAACAGGGTCGCCGACTCCTCGTCTATGGCGCCGGCCCTGGCCGAGTGGCGGGCCAGCGAGACCAGCTCGTCCGGGGTGCGGGCGTGCGCCAGCTCCTCCTGCGGCTCGATGCCGAAGGCCCGGACGGTCCGGTCGGCGGCGCCGTTCAGGAAGCTGATCAGCGGGCGGCAGGCGAAGGAGAAGGCCATGTGCGGGGCGGCGACCGCGCGGGCCACCTGGAGCGGGCGGGAGATCGCCCAGTTCTTCGGCACCAGCTCGCCGATCACCATCTGGACGACGGTGGCCAGCACCATGCCGACGATCACGGAGACGCCGCGGGCGGCCGAGTCGGGCACGCCGATGGCGGACATCACGGGTGCGAGCAGGGTGGACAGCGCCGGCTCGGCGAGCATGCCGACCACCAGCGAGGTGACGGTGATGCCGAGCTGGGCACCGGAGAGTTCGAAGGAGAGGTGCCGCAGGGCCCCGGCGACGCGGCGGGACTTGGCGTCGCCCGCCTCGGCGGACCGGTCGACCTCCCCGCGCTCCACGGTCACGAAGGCGAACTCGGCGGCGACGAAGAGGCCGTTGGCGAGGATCAGGAGAACGGCCGCGAGCAACAGCAGCCAAGCGGTGATCACAGTGCCGCCTGCCTTCCGGGATCGGGAAGCGAGGCGGCGCAGGTACTACCGGACGGATCGTCCATCGAGGGGGAGTGTCACTCCTCTGGTCGGGTTCGGGCACTCGATTTCGGGCAGGGCGAAGTTTGCCCTGCTTTTACCAGCGTAGACCATACCCGGATGGGGGTAAGGAGCCTGTTCGGCCCGCCGGGAACGGAGAACCCCCGGTGGGGGCGGGTCCGGCTTCAGACCCGGGCGTGCTGCTCGACCAGGTCGCGCAGCGCGCGGGCGTCCGCGATCGCCCGGTCCTTGCCGACGCCGGACTGGATGCCGACCGCGGCGAGCGAGGTGCCGTCGGCGAGGTCGAGGGTGGCCCACGGGTCGCCCTGGCGGAAGTTGACCCGGACGATCTCGGCCCAGGCGAGCCGGCGGCGGCGGACGAAGTTGACCACCGTCACGCCCTCCGCGTCGGCGCTCACCCGGGGGCGGGCCAGCATCAGGCCGACGCCGGCGAACAGGACGCCGCTGGCCATCATCATGATCCGGTCGTTGAGCTGCCAGTTCTCCGGGAGCAGCACGGCCATCGCGGAGAACAGCGCCACCAGCAGCACGCAGACCGGCAGCAGCACGGCGCGGGTGCGGCGCGGCGCCCAGGTGACGGGGAACTGGACGGGCGGCGTGGACACGTGGGGTCTCCGGGGTGGTTCTGGTTGCGGCAGCACGAGGGGCGGGGACGCGGTCGGCGTCCCCGCCCCATTGAACCGTTCTTTACCCGCGGGCCGGCGGGCAGGTCACCCGGACGCGCGGTTCGGGGGCGGCGGGCCCCCGGGTCAGAGGCGGCAGGCGTGGATGTTGGTGACCAGGATGGCCCGGGCGCCGATGCCCCACAGGTCGTCCATGATCTGCTGGGCCTCCTTGCGGAGCACCATCGAACGGACCGCGACCCAGCCCTCGGTGTGCAGCGGGGAGACGGTCGGCGACTCCAGGCCCGGGGTGAGCGCGACGGCGGAGCCGACGTTCTCGGCGCGGATGTCGTAGTCCATCAGCACGTAGCGGCGGGCCACCAGCACGCCCTGGAGGCGGCGCAGGAACTGCTCCACCCGCGTGTCCTCGCCCGCGCCCTTGGGCCGGATCACCACGGCGTCGGAGACCAGGATCGGCTCGCCGAACACCTCCAGGCCGGCGTTGCGCAGGCTGGTGCCGGTCTCCACCACGTCGGCGATCACGTCGGCGACGCCCAGCTGCACCGCGGTCTCGACCGCGCCGTCCAGCTTGGTGACCGTCGCCTTCACGCCGTGGTCGGCGAGGTGCTGCTCGACCAGGCCGGTGTAGGAGGTGGCGATCCGCAGGCCCTCCAGGCCCTTGACGTCCTCGACGTCCACGCCCTCGGGGCGGGCGAAGCGGAAGGTCGACCCGGAGAAGCCGAGGGCGAGCACCTCCTCCGCGTTGGAGTGCGAGTCCAGCAGCAGGTCACGCCCGGTGATGCCGACGTCGAGGCGGCCGGAGCCGACGTAGACGGCGATGTCCCGCGGGCGGAGGAAGAAGAACTCCACCTCGTTGTTCGGGTCGACGAGGACGAGCTCCTTGGGGTCCTTCCGCTGGCGGTAGCCGGCCTCATGGAGCATCTCCGCCGCGGGACCCGAGAGAGAACCCTTGTTGGGGACGGCGATGCGCAGCATGGGAGGTTGCTTCCTTACCTGTTGGGAGGATGGGTGTGCTCTGGGGAGCGGGGTGTCTAGAGGTACTTGTAGACGTCGTCGAGCGTCAGTCCGCGGGCGATCATCATCACCTGAACGTGGTAGAGGAGCTGCGAGACCTCCTCCGCCGTCTGCTCGTCCGACTGGAACTCGGCGGCCATCCAGACCTCGGCGGCCTCCTCGACGACCTTCTTGCCGATCGCATGGACGCCCTGCTGGACGAGCTGCGCGGTACGGGAGGACGAGGGGTCGCCGGTGGCGGCCTTCTGCTGGAGCTCGGCGAAGAGCTCCTCGAATGTCTTCGAAGCCATGATGGGGCCACCTTACGGCGTGCGGGCGGACGGACGGTAAACGGTCCCGGAGCGTGGACAGTCCAGTGGACGTCCGTGCTCCGGGACCGGGCGGTTCGTCGTCAGAGCGCCGCGCGCAGGACCGCGGCGGTGGCGACGGCGGCGGTGACGGCCTCGTGGCCCTTGTCCTCGGCGGAGCCGGGCAGGCCCGCGCGGTCGATCGCCTGCTCCTCGTTGTCGCAGGTCAGCACGCCGAAGCCGACCGGGACGCCGGTGTCGACGCTGACCTGGGTGAGACCGACGGTGGCCGCCTGGCAGACGTAGTCGAAGTGCGGGGTGCCACCGCGGATCACCACGCCGAGGGCCACCACGGCGTCGTAGCCGCGCTCGGCGAGGCGCTTGGCGGCGACCGGCAGCTCGAAGGTGCCGGGCACCCGCAGCACGGTCGGCTCGGTGACGCCCAGCTCCTTGAGCGCGCGGTGGGCGCCGTCCAGCAGGCCGTTCATCACCGTGTCGTGCCACTGGGCGGCGACGACGGCGACCTTGAGGTCGGCGGCGCCGTCGATGGTCAGCTCGGGGGCTCCGTGGCCGCTCATGTCTCTTCGTCCGTTCTGTCTGTCGTGCGGGTGCGGGTGGCTGTCGTGCGGGTAACTGTCGTGCGGGTGGCTGTCGTGCGGGTGCGGGTGGTCAGGGCCCGGGGCCGGGGTCAGGAATCGAGGCCGGGCAGCTCGTGGCCCATCCGGTCGCGCTTGGTGCGCAGGTAGCGCAGGTTGTGCTCGCCGGGCGCGATCTCGACCGCTTCGCGCCCCTTGACCTTGAGCCCGTGCTCGGTGAGCGCGGTCAGCTTCTGCGGGTTGTTGGTGAGCAGGGTGAGCGAGCGGACGCCGAGGTCCACCAGCATCTGCGCCGCGATGCTGTAGTCCCGGGCGTCGGCGGGCAGGCCGAGGTCCAGGTTGGCGTCGACGGTGTCCCGCCCCCGCTCCTGCAGCTCGTACGCGCGCAGCTTGTGGGCCAGGCCGATCCCCCGCCCCTCGTGGCCGCGCAGGTACAGCACCACGCCGCGCCCGGCCGCGGCGACCCGCTGCAGCGAGGCCTGCAGCTGCGGTCCGCAGTCGCAGCGCAGCGAGCCGAAGACGTCACCGGTCAGGCACTCGGAGTGGACCCGCACCAGGACGTCCTCGTCGTCCGGCAGCCGGCCCTGCGCGTCCAGACCGCCGGCCACCAGCGCGAGGTGCTCGACGCCGTCGATGGTGCCCCGGTAGCCGACGGCGGTGAACTCCCCGTACGCGGTGGGCAGGGCGGTGACGGCGGCCCGGTCGACGTGCAGCTCGGTACGGCGGCGGTAGGCGATCAGGTCCTCGATGGAGATGATCGCCAGGCCGTGCTCGCGGGCGAAGGCGACCAGCTCGGGCAGCCGGGCCATGCTGCCGTCGTCGTTGACCACCTCGGCGATCGCGCCGGCCGGCGGCAGCCCGGCCAGCCGGGCCAGGTCGACGGCGGCCTCGGTGTGCCCGGGGCGGACCAGCACGCCGCCCTCGACGGCGCGCAGCGGGAAGACGTGCCCGGGGCGGGTGAGGTCGCCGGGCTGGGTGCCGGAGGAGGAGAGCAGCCGTACGGTGCGGGCGCGGTCGGCGGCGGAGATGCCGGTGTCGACCCCCTCGCGGGCGTCCACCGAGACGGTGTACGCGGTGCCCTTGCGGTCCTCGTTGACCTGGGTCATCGGCGGGAGCTTGAGGCGGTCCAGCTCCTCGCCGGTCATCGGGGCGCAGATCACGCCGGAGCTGTAGCGGACGGTGAAGGCCATCAGCTCGGGGGTCGCGGCGGACGCGGCGAAGACGATGTCGCCCTCGTTCTCGCGGTCCTCGTCGTCGACCACGATCACGGCGCGGCCGAGGGCGATGTCGGCGATCGCCCGCTCGACCGGGTCGAGGACGAGTTCGGGCTCGGACCCGGTGGCGCCGTTGCTGGACTGGTTCTCGGTCATCTCGGTCATACCGTGGCTCCCTGCGGGACGGTGGCGGACTTGGCGCGCGGCTCACGGGTGCTCAGCCACCAGGAACGCAGGCCGAGCAGCACCAGGACGAAGTAGACGGAGTAGGTGAGGCCGGAGAAGGTGTAGCCGCTGTTGAAGGCGAACGGCACGCCGACCGCGTCGACCGCGATCCAGGCGAACCAGAACTCCACCCAGCCGCGGGCCTGGGCGACCATCGCGGCCAGCGTGCCGACGAAGATGTAGGCGTCCGACCAGGGGCTCCAGGACAGGCTGGGGAAGGACGTGAAGAGCAGGGCGAGCGCGACGGTGCCGGCCGCGGTGCCCGCCGCCAGCACGAGCCGCTCGGGCCAACTCGCGAACCGTACGGCGATCGTGCCGCCGTCGCGGCGGCCCCGACGCCACTGCGCCCAGCCCCAGGCGGCGGTGGCGATCACGATCAGCTGCTTGCCGATCAGGCCGGGGACGTGGCCGCCGAAGTAGGCCGCGATCAGCACGGCGCCGGACAGCAGCTGGACCGGCCAGCTCCAGACCGAGCGGCGCCAGCCGAGCGCGAGCCCGCCGAGGCCGAGGATGTTGCCGAACATGTCGGCCCACTTGACGTGTTCGCCGAGGACGGTGAACGCCTCGCCGCTGAGCCAGCTCACTTGGACTCCCCCGGGGTTCCGTCGACCGGCCGGCCGGACGGGTTGGACAGGTCGGACAGGTCGGACAGGTTCGGCAGGTTCGGGAGGGTGCGGGACTCCAGGAGCCGCTCGACGTACTTCGCCAGCACGTCCACCTCCAGGTTGACGCTCTCCCCGACGCCCTTGGCGCCGAGCGTGGTGAGCGCGAGGGTGGCCGGGATGAGGCTGACGGTGAAGCTGTCCTGCGCGGCCTCCACCACGGTGAGGCTGACGCCGTCGACCGTGATCGAGCCCTTCTCCACCAGGTAGCGGGAGATGGTCCCGGGCAGCGAGAACCGCAGCACCTCCCAGCGCAGGTCGCCCGCCGCGTCGCGCTCGCCGGGCTCGCGGCTCAACAGCCGCCCGGTGGCGTCGACATGGCCCTGGACGAGGTGACCGCCAAGCCGGTCGCCGAGCGCCATGGCGCGCTCCAGGTTGACCCGGGAGCCGGGCGCCAGTTCGCCGAGGCTGGAGCGGTGCAGCGTCTCGGCCATCACGTCGGCGCTGAACTCACCGGTTCCGGCGGCCAGTTCCGCCGGGCCGTCGACGACGGTCAGGCACACGCCGTTGACCGCGATGGAGTCGCCGTGCCGGGCACCCGTACAGACCACCGGGCCGCGCAGGCGGATCCGCGAGGAGTCGCCGATCTCCTGGATCGACACGACCTCGCCGAGCTCTTCGATGATGCCGGTGAACACCCGGGTTCTCCTCGCGCTTGGGGCGCGGACTCCGGGGCGGCATGGGAGATGACACGGACGGGCACCGGCGTACGGACCCGGGACACCACCCGTCGCCGGGGATGCCGAGACCGCCGGGAGATCGCTCGCCCGGCACGGGAGACACCGCTCCCGTCGTTCACCTGACCGGGGCCCGGAGGACGGTTCTCCGCCACTGGACCCACGGGTACTGCTCTTCGTCCGCCCGCGCACGCCTCCCATCCGGACTTTAACCGTCGGTCCAGGAATTTCACCTGGTCAACCGGCCGCTGGCTGCGGACGGGTCGCGGACTGTAACCGCCGGTTCGGATTTTCACCGACCCCGGAGTGCGCTGAACGTCACTGCTTGATGCCGTCATTGTGCCACGGTCGGCGCAACGGCAGGGAGGCCCCGTGCCTGTGGTCTGTTTCACGGGCGTGCCGGGAATGCGCGGCGGGGTGCCGTCCGCGGCTCGCGCGAGCCGGTCCGCGGGCGCGGGCCCGGCGGTCTGGTGGCGCAGGCGGACGGCGGGGGCGAGGCTGGTAGTCGGGGCCCTGCCGATGACACGTCGAAGCTACGGAGGCGAGGGCGATGGCGAAGTTCATGGACGTCCACCACGGGATGACCGGCATCACGGAGGCGCAGCTCAAACAGGCCCACATGGCCGACCTGGCGATCCAGGGCGAGGAGGGCGTCCACTTCCAGCAGGCCTGGGCGGACCCGGAATCGGGCACGGTGTACTGCCTCTCCGACGCACCCTCCAAGGAGGCCGTGCAGCGGGTCCACGACCGCTCCGGGCACCCGGCGGACGAGATCCATTCGGTGCCGCTGTCGGTGTGAGAGCCCGGCTCAGAGCGTGGCCGGTGCGGCAATCTGCAAGAAGTGGGTGACCTCCGGCGGGTGGGCGAGGTAGCTCAGCTCACCCTCCGACCAGACCGGCCGGATCCGCCACATCGGCCCCGCGTACCCGCGCAGGGCCTCCTCGTCGCGCCAGCGGCTCAGCACCAGCACCCGGTGCCGGTCCTCGGACACCGAGCGCAGCAGCTCGCCGCCGAGGCAGCCCTCGGTCCGACCGAGCTGCGGGATCACCTGGGCGGCCAGGTGCGCGCAGAACTCATCGAGTCGATCGGCGAGGACCTGCCCGGCCCAGATTCTGACGATCACGACCACCACCTCCGGCTGCCCGGCGGGCCTTGTCCCAGTGCTCCCTGGCCCCCATTATGAGCGTGGAACCGCTGGTGGGGAGGGGCGAGGGCGGAATTTCACGGAGGGCCGCGGGAGTGCGGGGGCGGGGTGCGCCGAGCGGCCTCGGCTACATTCCCGGTATGACGACCACACCGGAATCTGCCGTTTCGTCAACCTCCGCGCCGGACCGGCCGGGCGGCCTGTTCGACGCCCTCCACGCGGGCGCGCTCAGCGATCCCGCCCAGCTGCGGGAGATCTACGAGCAGCCCGGCGACCAGGCCCGCCGCAAGCAGGTCGACCGCCTGCACGAGGTCGCCCAGCGCCTGATCGCCTGCTCCCCGCTGGTGTTCGTGGCCAGCACCGACGCCGCCGGACGCTGCGACGTCTCCCCGCGCGGCGGGCCGGCCGGGCTGGTCTCGGTGCTCGACCCGTACACCCTGGCCATTCCGGACGCCACCGGCAACAAGCGCTTGGACACCCTGCACAACATCCTGGAGACCGGCCGGGTCGGGCTGCTCTTCGTCGTCCCGGGCCGGGACGCCACGCTGCGGGTCAACGGGCGGGCCTGCGTCTCGACCGACCCGGAGCTGCTCCGGCAGCTGACCGCCGTCGGCAAGCCGCCGCGCAGCGCGATCGTGGTCGCCGTCGAGGAGGTGTACGGGCACTGCCCGAAGGCCTTCCTGCGCTCCTCCGCGTGGAAGCCGGAGAACTGGCTCGCCAAGGACGCGCAGCCGAGTTCGGCGGAGGTCACGCTCTCGCACCTGCGGGACGAGTCGCTGACCGTGGAGATGATCGAGCAGTACGAGCGGGAGGCGCTGCTGTACCGGTACGAGTGATACGAGTGAGGTGCCGGGGCCGCACGGACTCGCTCGGTACGGACCCCGCTCGGTACGGACCCCGCTCCGCAGCGGGACGCCCGGCGACCGGCCCCGGGGCGGACCGGTCGCCGGGCGGCGCGCGCTCAGGCCGCCCTGGGCAGGTCCTCCACGGCCGCGCCGTCGGCGGCCCGCCGGACCGCCTCGACGCCCTTGTGGGCGGCGTCCTTGCTGGCGTAGCCCTGGCCGGTGGCGACGATCTCGCCGTTGCCCGCCTTGAGCCGGAACCGGTACTTGCCGCCGGCGTCCTGATAGACCTCGAACTTGCCCGGCATCCGGGCCACCTCCTCGCGGGGCCTCCTCGCGGAACGCTCGATGCGCCCGCCGTCCTGCCCCGGCGCCACCGTGCGCCCGGCGCCGGGGCGGCCGCACCCGGGCGGGAGCCGGACGGGTGAAGCCGGATCCACGGGGGCCGGCGGGAGTGCCGGGGCGGCCGCCGGTGGTTTGAATGGACGGATGGACTGCGTCTTCTGTGCGGTGGTGGCGGGCGAGGAGCCGGCGCACCGGGTGCTGGACGACGAGACCGCGGTGGCCTTCCTGGACCGCCGGCCGCTGTTCCCCGGGCACGTGCTGGTCGTGCCGCGCGCCCACCACCCGACCCTGGCCGACCTGCCGGCCGCGGAGGTGGGACCGTTCTTCCTGCGGGTGCAGCGGGTGGCGTCGGCCGTTGAACGCGGGCTGGGCGCGGCGGGCAGCTTCGTCGCGGCGAACAACCGGATCAGCCAGTCGGTGCCGCACCTGCACGTCCACGTGGTGCCGCGCAATCCGAAGGACGGGCTGCGCGGGTTCTTCTGGCCGCGGCGGCGGTATCCGGACGAGGCGGGGGCGGCGGAGGTCGCGGGCCGGCTGCGGGAGGCGCTGGAGGACTGAGCGGCGCGGCGGGTCGAGGACGTCGCCGGCGTGCGGGCCACTGCCGGGCGTGCGCCTGCGGGAACACCGGCGGGGATACGTCCGCGGGAGCACCGGCGGGGGTCGATATCGTTTTCCGGGCGGACGATCCGGCCGGTGAGGGTGTCTAGGCTCGCGACCATGAACGAACTCGCCTGCCTCGTGCAGCAGACGGCCGACCGGCTCGCGGGCCGCCACGTCGGCGCGGTGGTCGCCGGGCTGGCCGGTGGTGACGTGGAGATCCGCGGCGCCGGGCGGACCGGTCCGGGTGGTGGGGTGCCCGGGCCGCGCACCCTGTTCGAGATAGGTTCCGTCACCAAGGTGTTCACCTCGCTCGTGCTCGCGCGGCTGGCCCTCGACGGTGCGGTCCGGCTGGACGACCCGCTCGCCGAGGTGCTCACCGGGCCCTCGGGCGGTCGTGCCGTCGTCCCGGCTAAGGGCCTGGACCCGATCACCCTGCGGCACCTCGCCACCCACACCTCGGGGCTCCCCCGACTGCCCCGGGGCATGGCGCTGCAGTCGCTGCTGTCCCCCAACGTGCCCGATCCGTACGCCGGTTGCACCGCCGAGCGGGTGCTCGACGGGCTCGCGCGGACACGACTGCGGTCCGCGCCCGGGCGTGGATTCCGCTACTCCAACCTCGGTGCGGGCCTGCTCGGCCTGGCCCTCGCGCAGCGCTCCGGCCTCGGGTACGAGGAGTTGGTGGCGCGCGAGGTCGGTGCGCCGCTGGGCCTGGCGGACACCGGTCTGCGGCCGGACGGGGAACGGTCCGCACGCCTGGCGCACGGTCACACGCCGGGCGGCCGGCCGGTGCCGCCCTGGACCTTCGCGGCCGTGCCCGGCATGGGCGGGCTCCGCTCGACCGCCGCCGACCTGGCGGTGTTCCTGCGGGCCCAACTGGCCGCCGCGCGCGAGCCGGACGCGCCGCTGTCGCCGGCGATCGCCCTCACCCGGGACACCCGCCACCGGGTCAACCCGTTCGCCTGGACGCACCTGGGCTGGCTCGGGCACCGGCTGCGCGCCCAGCAGGGCGGGCACCTCCAGATCTGGCACAACGGGGGCACGGGCGGCTTCCGCTCCTTCGTCGCCTTCGACCCGGAGAAGCAGGTGGGCGTGGTGGTGCTGGTCAACACCCGCCGGTCGGCCGATCCGGCGGGCACGGCGCTGCTGCGCGGGCTGCAGAACGGGTTCGCGACGGCGGGGTGAGGGCGGGCCCGCCCCGTTCGCACCCCCGCTGGTGGGCGGCCCCGGCCGGGGCGCGATGATGGCGGGGCCGATTCGGGCCAAAAGGTGCCGATCGGCACTGTCGCCAGCGGCGACGAGCGGTTGATGCTGGGATCCGGCGGTCGCGGTTCCGACGGGGGATTCCGCCGAGTGAGAGGGGGTCGCCATGGCGGTGACGTGGTCGCCGACGCGCGTGCGGTCGGCCGGCGCTTCCGGTTCGGCCGGTGCGACCGGCGCTTCCCGCACCACCGGGACGAGCGGTGGTGCCGGTCGGCTCGGCCCGGTGGTGCGGGTGCACCGGAGGTGCCGGCCGCTGTCCTGGCCGGCGCGGGTGTGGTTGCACTCCTGCGGGGTGGTCGTCTCCGTGGCGGTCTGCGTGGCACTCGGCGGGTGGTGGCCCTCGCCCGTGCTGGCCGCCGCCGCGGTGGTGGCGGTGAGCGGGTACGAGCGGCTGCGCCCCGCGCCCGGGCTGCGCTCCGTCCGGGTCCACGAGGGCGGGCTGGTGCTGGTCCCGGCCGAGGGCGGGGAGACGTCGCTGCCCTGGGGCGCCGTGGAGGCCACCGAGTACTCCCCCGGCGGGCCGCGCGGGGTGCCCGAGCACGGGCGAATATGGCCGGCGGGCGCGGACGAGCCGCTGGAGCTGGCGCACCTGCGCGGCCTGGGCGCGTTGTTCCGGGAGCTGGAGGAGCGCCTCTCCCCCGGGTTCCGGGCCGCGCTGCACGAGACGCTGCGCACCGAGGGGAGCGTGCGCTTCGTCCGGGGGCGGCTGACGGTGACGGCCGGCGGGCTGGTGCACCGGCCGCCGCACCCGCTCGCCGCGACGGAGGCCCACCGGTGGGCGGAGGTGCGCTCGGCCCGGGCGTCCGGTCTCGGCGAGTTGGAGATCCGGACCCACTCGGCCGGTCTCCCGCTGGCCCTCGCGGTGCCCAACGCCCGTGCGGCCGCGGACTTCCTGGAGGACCTCCGGGCGGCCGCCGCCGGTTGACCCCGGTCGGTTTACCGCCGCCGGGAGGGCACTCGCCCGCCCTTCCGGCGCCCACCCCTAAGGGGCGCCGGCAGCCCTCCCCGGAAGGGATCAGTACGCCGCTGAGTGGACGTCAGTTCCCTTGCCCACGACCTACCGTCGCTGGCATGAGCCGACTCCGTACGACCGCCGCCGCGGCGGCCCTGCTGCTCGCACTTCCGCTGTCCGTCGCCGCCGCCGCGCCGGCCCTGGCCGCGCCGCCCGTCAACTCCGGCACCACAGCCGCCGACACCGCCGCCGCCCGGATCGAACTCCCCCGCCCGACCGGGCCCTACGCGGTCGGGCAGGAGGTCCTGCACCTGGTGGACCGGAACCGTCCGGACCCGTGGGTGCCCGCCTCCGGTCCGCGTCAGCTGATGGTCTCGATGTACTACCCCGCGCACGCCGGGACGGGCACCCCCGCCCCGTACATGACGCCCGCGGCCGCCCGGGCGCTGCTGGACGGAAAGGTGGCGGGCAACACCATCCCGACCGAGGCGGTGTCCGGAACCCGGACGTGGTCGGAGTCCGGGGCGCGCCCGCAGGGCGGCCACTACCCGCTGGTGGTCCTGTCGCCCGGCTTCACCATGCCGCGCGCCACGCTCAGCGGCCTCGCCGAGGACCTGACCAGCCACGGCTACGTCGTCGCGGTGATCGACCACACCTACGAGAACACCGGGACCACCTTCCCCGACGGGCGGACGCTCCCCTGCACGGCCTGCGGCATCGTCGTCGGTGACGCGGCCGCGGCACGCCTTGAGGCGGGCCGGGCGAAGGACGTCTCCTTCGTCATCGACCGGCTGACCGACCGCCCGCACCCGGCCTGGCGCTACGCCCGGCTGATCGACCGCGACCGGATCGGCATGGCCGGGCACTCCGCCGGTGGCGCCTCCACCGTCCCCGCCCTGCTCACCGACGACCGGATCCGGGCCGGGGTCAACCTGGACGGCACCATGCACTACCTGGTGCCCGAGTCCGGCCTCGGCGGCAAGCCGTTCATGATGATCGGCCACCCGCTGGCCGACGGCGCCGAGGACCCGTCCTGGGTCACGAGCTGGGCCCGGCTGGACGGCTGGAAGCGCCTGCTGACCGTCGACGGCTCCGACCACGGCAGCTTCACCGACCTCCCGGTCTTCTTCGAGGGACTCGGCCTCCCCAAGGGCCCGTACACCACCCTCGGGAGCGGGCGCGCCCTCGCGCTCACCCGGCAGTACGTCGGGGCCTTCTTCGACCTCCAGCTGAAGGGCGTCCCGCAGCCGCTGCTCGACGGGCCGAGCGCCGCCAACCCTGAGGTGCGCTTCACCTCCTGAGGGCTGTCCCCGGTCGTTGGCTCCCGGGTGACAGCGGCCCGGGCGGGGCCGTCGGCACGACGCCGGCGGCCCCGTCGGCGTGCGGGCCCCGTCGGCGTGCGGGCCCCGTCGGCGTGCGGGCCCCGTCGGCGTGCGGGCCGGCGGGTCAGCCGGTCGGGGGCGCCGCCGAGGCGATCGGTTCGAGCAGCGGGTGGGGGCGGACCAGGGCGCGGGAGACCGGGTCCTCCCGGTGGGAGCCGGCGCGGGCGGGGTTGGGGCGCATGACGACCGCGGTCGGCGGGACGGGCCCGCCGCCGCAGGCGGGACAGACGCCGACCAGGTCGAGGTCGGTGCCGCAGTCGGCGTGCGCGAAGAGGTGGTACGAGCCGCCGTCGGTGGCGTGCCGGCCACCCCAGCGGCTCAGCTGGTAGAGCGGGCCCCAGAGTTCGAGGCCGGTCCCGGTGAGCAGGTAGCCGTGGCGCAGCGGCGCCCGCTGGTACGGCTCCTTGCGCAGCACCCCGGCCGCGACCAGGGCGTTGAGGCGCGAGGTGAGGACGGCGCGCGGGATGCCGAGGTGGGCGAGGAAGTCGTTGAAACGCTGCACCCCGTAGAACGCGTCGCGCACGATCAGCAGGCTCCAGCGCTCGCCGACCACCTCCAGGGCGCGGGCCAGTGCGCACTCCTGCAGCTCGTAGTCGGTTCCCAGGGCCATGGGCGTCAGCCTAGTCCACCCCCGTTGCGGGTTCAATGAACAGACTGACGGTGGTAGCGTGCCGCCCGAGATGAAGGTTCATTCACCAGACCAATGGGTCCGGCCCCCGGAGGGAACACCCATGTCCCCCGCACCACCTGGCTCCTCACCCGCCTCACCCGCCGCCCCGGGCCCGCTCCTCCGGCCCGCCGCCACGCTGGCGACCACCGCGGCGGCGACCGCCCTGACCACCGTCGCGTACACCGCCCCCACCGCCTCGCTCGCCGCCACCGCCCAGGCCGTCCACCTGGGCGCCGCCGGCCGCACCTGGATCCTCACCGGCACCCTGGTCGGCATCTCCGCGCTGCTGCTCACCGCCGGAAGCGCCGCCGACGACCACGGCCGCAAGCGGGTCTTCACCTTCGGCGTGCTGCTGTTCACGGCCGCCGAGGCACTGGCCGCACTCGCCCCCGGCGGCGCCGTCTACCTGGCCTCCCGGGTGCTCCTCGGCGTCGCCTCGGCGGCCGTCCTGGCCCCCGCGCTCGGCCTGATCGGCCACGCCCACCCGCCCGGGCCCGACCGGATCCGGGCACTCGGCGTCTGGGGCGCGGCGGTCGGCCTCGGCATCGCGGTCGGGCCGGTGTACGGCGCGCTGGTCCAGCAGTGGGCCGGGTGGCGCGCGGTCGGCGGCGGCATCGCGGCGGGCTCGGCCGTGGTGGCCGGCTTCGCCGTCGCCGTCCTCACCGAGTCGCGGGCCGAGCGGCCGCGAGCGCTCGACCCGTACGGGGTGCTCACCCTCGCCGCCGGCACCTCCTGCCTGATCGCCGGACTGGCCGAGGGCCGCGACGGCTGGGGGCGGCCCACCGCGGTGGCGCTGCTGACCGGCGGGGTGCTGCTGCTGGCGGCGTTCGCGGTGGTCGAGGCGAGGGTTCGGGAACCGATGCTGGACCTCGCCCTGTTCCGCGATCCCGGCTTCGTCGCGGCCACCGGCGGGGCGCTGTTCACCGGGCTGTCGCTGGTCGGCTTCATGAGCTGCCTGCCCAGCCTGCTCCAGGGCGTGCTCGGCCTGTCCGGTCCGGCCGCGGCCGGCGTGCTGGCCCTGTGGTCGGGCCTGTCGGTGGTCTCCGCGCTCCAGGCCCGCCGCCTGGCCGCCCGGCTGTCCGCCACCGCCCAGGTCTCCCTCGGCCTGCTGGTCTGCGGCGCGGGCGAGCTGGGACTGTACGGGCTCGCGCCCGGCTCGTCCTGGCTGCGGCTGGTGCCGGGGCTCGCGGTCGCGGGCGTCGGCAGCGGGGTGCTCAACGCGGCCCTGGCCCGGCTGGCGATCGGCAGCGTCCCGGCGCACCGGGCGGCGATGGGCTCCGGCGCCAACAACACCTCCCGCTACCTGGGTTCGGCCCTCGGCGTGGCGGTCACGGTCGCCGTCGCCGGATCCGCCCGGCCCGGCTCGCCCGGCCCCGGGGCGGCGGCCCGCGCCCTGGCGGCGGGCGCCGACCGGGCCGTCCTGGTCGCGGCCGCCCTCTGCCTGGCCGGCGCGCTGCTCGCCCTCGCCGCCCGCGCCGCCGAAGCCCGCTCGGGCGCGGGGACGGACACCGCACGGCCGGCCCGCCGGCGCACGGCCCTGCGGTGACGCACCGGACGTCGGCCCGCCCGACGTCCCACCCACCGGACCACCCACCGGACCGGGCTCCCACCGGACCGGGCTCCCACCGGCGCCGCCGCCCGGGCGCCACCCGGGCCGGTCGCCGGACGCCGACCCCGGACCGTGGCCGGACGTCCTCCCGGAGCGCCCCGGGCGCCCGCTGCCACGGTGAGCGGCCGCCCGGGAGCGCGTGCGAAGATGGCAGTTGCTGGTGGGAACGATCTCCGGACGGTTTCTGGGACGGTTCTCTGGCCATGGTGGACCACTACGCGCAGCGCGCGGGGCAGCCTCGGCAGGACGCCCTGCTGATGGTGCCGATCGCCACTGCGCTGATCGACGCCGACGGACGCATCCTGCACTGGAGCAGTGACGCGGAGGCACTGCTCGGACACCCGGCGCGGGAGGCGGTGGGTGCCCGGGCGGCGACCCTGCTGACCTCCGACGAGCACCGGCCGGAGGTGCTCCAGCTGTTCCGGCAGATCCTGGCGGGCCGGCCCTGGTCCGGGGTCTTCCCGGTCCGGCACCGGGACGGGCACCTGGTGGACCTGGAGTTCCGCACCCATCCGATCCTCGGCCCCGGCGGCGCCCCGATGGTGCTGGCGGTCGCCTCCGAGGTGACCACGCTGCACCGGCTCCAGGCCGACCTGGCCCTCCTCGACGGGTTCTTCACCCAGTCCCCGGTGGGCATGGCGGTGTTCGACACCGACCTGCGCTTCGTCCGGCTGAACGAGGCGCTGGCGGACGCCAACGGCCTGAGCGTCGAAGGCCCGCTGGGCCGACGGCTCACCGAGGTGCTGCCCAGGATCAACGGCCCCGAGTCCGAGGCGGTGATGCGCCGGGTGCTGGAGAGCGGCGAGCCGGTGGTGGACGACCTCGCGCACGGCCGCACCCCGGGCGACCCGAGCCACGACCACGCCTGGTCGGCCTCCTACTTCCGGCTGAGGGACCGCGGCGGCCGGGTGCTCGGGGTGTGCGCGACCGTCATCGACATCACCGAGCGGTTCCACGCCGACGCCCGGGCGGCCCGCGCCCAGGAGCGGCTGTCCCTGCTGGTCGACGCGACCGCCTCGATCGGCACCACGCTGGACCTGCGGCAGACCGCCCGGGAACTGGTCGACGCGATGGTCCCCAGGGTCGCCGACATCAGCGCGGTGTTCGGGCTGGAGGAACTGGTGGCCGGCCGGAGCGTCGAGCCGTCCCCGCCGGACACCCCCTTGCTGGTACGGCGCCTGGCGATCGCCTCCGCCGACAACCAGTACCCGGCCGAGGCGCTGCCGCTGGACGCCGTGTACGAGCTGCCGCCGGACTCCCCGTACGCCCGGGCGCTGACCGGCGGGCGCACGGTGGTGGTACCGTCCTGGGAGCTGCCGGCGCTGAGCGAGCGCCTCAACGAGACCCGCCGCCAGGCCTTCTTCGGCGACCGCCCGCGCTCGGTGCGGATCACCCCCCTGGTGGCGCGCGGCACGACGCTCGGCATGGTGGTGTACTCGCGGCGCGGCTCGCGGGAGTCCTTCGCGGCGGCCGACATCACGCTCGGCGACGAGCTGGCCTCGCGCGCCGCCGTCGCGATCGACAACGCCCGGCTGTACCTGCGCCAGCACCGGACGGTGCTGGCAAGGCAGCAGGCGCTGCGCGAGGCCAAGGCCGCGCAGGAGCGCCTGGCGCTGGTCAACGTGGCCTCCACCCGGATCGGCACCACGCTCGATCTCGCCCAGACCGCCCAGGAGCTGGCCGAGGTGGCGACGCCGAGGCTGGCCGACACGGTGGTGGTGGAGGTGCTGGAGGAACTGGTCCGCGGCGAGCGCGAGGCGACCGCCCCGGTGGACGGTTCGGCGCTGCTGCGGCGGATGGCCTTCCACTCGGTGCGCGGCTCGACCCTGGCCCCGATCGACCGCACCGGCAACCTGCACCGCTTCCTGCCCGGTTCGCCGTACGCGTGGTGCCTGGCGCACCGCAAGCCAGTGCTGGTGCCGCGGATGGACGAGGAGGGCATGGCCTGGTTCGCCGAGGACCCGGTGCGCCGGGCCGCCGTCCGGGAGCAGAACGTGCAGTCGTTCATGGCGGTCCCGCTGATCGCGCGCGGCACGCCGGTCGGCGTGGCGGGCTTCTACCGCACCCTGGTCGAGCGCCCGTACGAGGAGGCCGACGTGGCGCTGGCCGGGGAGCTGGCGCTGCGGGCGGCCGTCTCGATCGACAACGCGCTGCTGTTCACCCGCGAGCGCGACGCGGCCGCCGCCCGGCAGCGGGCGCTGGACGAGGCGTGGGCCGCCCAGCAGCGGCTGTCACTGCTGAACGAGGCCAGCAACCGGATCGGCACCACGCTCGATCTGTACCGCACGGCCCGGGAGTTGGTGGAGGTGGTGATCCCGCGCTTCGCCGACTTCGTCACCGTGGACCTGCGCGAGGCGGTGCTCAGCGGCGAGGAGCCCGGGGCCGTCCCGGCGGAGGGACCGGTGCTGATGCGGGCGGTCGCGGTCGGCGACACCGGCTCGGACGGCGCCATGCACGAGGCCGCCGACGAGGTGGGCGAGACCTCGCAGTCGGCCGGCCTGTACGCGCAGAGCCTGCGCACCCGGCGCTCGATCCTGGTCGCCGAGGTGACCGAGGAGGAGCTGAGCCGGATCGTCGCCTCGCCCGACCGGGTGCAGCCGAGCCTGGACGCCGGGGTGCACTCGTACCTGATGGTGCCGCTGGTGGCGCGCGGACACGTGCTGGGCGGCGCGGAGTTCGTCCGCACCCGCAACCCGGCACCGTTCGGCCCGGAGGACCGCTCGCTGGCCGAGGAGCTGGCCGCCCGCACCGCGCTGGCGATCGACAACGCCCGGCTCTACCGCCGCGAGCGGGACACCGCGCTCACCCTCCAGCGCAGTCTGCTGCCGCAGGAGGTGCACCGCACCCTCGGGCTGGACCTCGCCTACCGCTACCTGCCGAGCAGCGTGGTCAGCGAGGTCGGCGGCGACTGGTTCGACGTGGTGCCGCTGTCCTCCGGGCGGGTCGCGCTGATCGTCGGCGACGTGATGGGCCACGGCATCCGGGCCGCCGCCACGATGGGCCAGCTCCGCACGGTGGCACGGACGTTGATCACCCTGGACCTGGACCCGGCGCGGGTGCTGTACCGGCTGGACGAGGCGACCGCGACGGTCGGCGAGGGCCAGTTCGCCACCTGCGTCTGCGTGGTGTACGACCCGGTGGACCGCCACTGCACCGCGGCCAGCGCCGGGCACCTGCCGCCCGTGGTCGCCGACACCGAGGGGCGGGCGCACCTGGTCGAGCTGCCGTCCGGCATTCCGCTCGGGGTGGGCGGAGTCGCCTTCGAGAACGCCGAGTTCACCCTCCCCGAGGAGGGCATCCTCACGCTCTACACGGACGGCCTGGTCGAGCGCCGGGGCCAGGACCTGGACGAGGGGCTGGAGTTGCTCTGCCGGACCGTCGCCGACCGGCGCGACTCGCTGGAGCAGACCTGCGAGGCCGTCCTGAGCCGGCTCACCGAGACCACCGGCGAGGACGACATCGCCGTCATCATGGCGCAGGTCCGGCCGCGGGGAGCCGACCGGATCGCCACCCTCCCGCTCACCGGGGACCACGCCATGGTCGCCCACTCGCGCCGCTTCACCCGCGAGACGCTGACCGCCTGGGGGCTCGACGCGCTCGCCGACTGGGCCGAACTGCTCACCAGCGAGCTGATCACCAACGCCCTGGTGCACGCCGGATCGCCCACCCAGCTGCGGCTGTACTGCAACCGGGTGCTCACCGTCGAGGTCGCCGACCAGGAGTCCGAGGTACCGCGGATCCGCCGTGCCCGCACCGAGGACGAGGGCGGCCGGGGCATCCACCTGGTCAACGAGCTCGCGCACCGCTGGGGCAGCCGCCGGACCAAGGACGGCAAGGTGGTCTGGTTCGAGCTGGAGCTGCCCCCGGGGACCGCCCCGCCCGCCTGAACGGCCGCCCACCCGCGCGAGCAGCCGCCCACCCGCCCGGGCGGCCGCCCCGCCCGCATGGACAACGGACGGTTGTCGGGCCGCCGCCGCGGTTGTTGGCCCGGCGGGCCGCCCCGGCGGTTGTCTGGTGCCACGAGCGGGACGGCCCCGCCCGGACGAACCGCAGGAGCCCACCGTGCAGCACCCCGACGCCCGCACCGTCGTCACCGACTACGTCACCCTCCTCGCGGCGGGCGACCGCGAGGCCGCGATCGCCCTGTTCGCCGAGGACGCCACCTGGAGCTACCCGGGCGATCTCCCGCTCTCCCGCACCTGGCACGGCAAGCAGGAGATCTTCGGGGACTTCCTCGGCCGGGTCGGTGCCCTGTTCGCCGCCGACGGCTTGCCGGTCATCACCCTCACCCACGTCCTCGCCGACGGCCCGCAGGCGGTGGCCGAGTGGACCACCGTCGGCACGGCCGCCAACGGCGCCGCGTACGAGAACCACTGCCTGGGGGTGTTCACCGTGACGGACGGCCTGATCACCGCCGTCCGCGAGTACCTGGACACCGACCACGTGGCCCGGACGCTGCTGGCCTGACCGCGGCCCGCTCCGCGCGGACCGCCCCTCAGGGGCCGTGAACGTCCTGGGACCCGGTCGCGGCGCCGTCGGCCCAGCCCTGGGGGTCGGTCCAGGCGGCCAGCGTGCGGCGGGTCTCGAAACGGCGCTCGCGGCCGGTCAGCGGGTCGGTGAACTCGACGGTCGAGGCGAGCAGCTGCAGCGGGCCGCGGAAGTCGTCCGGGGCCGGCTCGGGCAGCACCACCGGGTAGACCGGGTCGCCGAGGATCGGCAGTCCGAGGCCGCACATGTGCAGCCGCAGCTGGTGGGTGCGCCCGCTCAGCGGCCGCAGCCGGTAGCGGGCCAGGCCGTCGCGGCGCTCCAGCAGGTCGATCCGGCTCTCGCTGTTCGGCGGGGCGTCGATCTCCCGCGCGGCGATCACCCCGCGCTCCTTGACGATGTGGCTGCGCACGGTGCGCGGCAGGCTCAGCTCCGGGTCGTACGCGGCGATCGCCCGGTACTCCTTGCGCACCAGGCGGTCCCGGAACAGCGTCTGGTAGGCGCCGCGGTCCTCCGGGCGGACGACGAACATGGCCAGGCCAGCGGTGAGCCGGTCCAGGCGGTGGGCGGGGCTGAGCGCGGGCAGGTCGAGGCTGTGCCGCAGCCGGGACAGCGCCGTCTCGGCCACGTGCCGGCCGCGCGGGGTGGTGGCCAGGAAGTGCGGCTTGTCGACGACCACCAGGTGCTCGTCGCGGTGCAGCACGACCAGCTCGAAGGGGACGCGCACCTCCTCGGGCCGGTCCCGGTGGAACCAGAGGTGGGCGCCGGGCCGGAACGGCTCCGCCGGGGCGACGGGGCCGTGCTCGCCGACGATCTCGCCGTCCCGCAGGGCCGCGTCGATCCGCTCGGCCGGGACGGCGGGCAGCCGGTCCACCAGGTGGTCCCGCACCGTCGGCCAGGGGCCTTCGAGCGGCAGCCGGAGGTGCACCGGGTCCACGCCGTGGCGCTGCGGAAGGGGGGAGGCCGGTCGGCGGCTCTTGCGTCTCATCTCCCGGCCCAGCGTAGTGCGCGCCGGCGCGCGGCCCGCGGCCGAGGTGCTGACCCGGGTCCGGGCGGGGACAGTGGACCGGAGGCCCTCGTTCCGCCGGGGGCCTCCGACCGTACGCCGGGCGGCCGGCGGACCGGGGTGCGGCCGGACCGACCCGGCCGGACCCGCCCCGACCGACCGACCGACCGATCAGCAGACCGACCGGCCGGACCACCCCCGGGATCGACCCGCCGGAGCGACCGACCGGCACCACTGGAGGACGCGTGACCGCCGACGGCCCGGACGGGGTGCCGCCGCTGCACCTGCCGAGGCGGACCCGGCTGCTGCTCTACGGCGCGCTCCTGCTGCTGGTCGCCGCCGTCGTGGCCGCACTGGCGATCGGGCCCGGAACCACCCTGGCCCCGCTGCTCGCGGTGGCCCCGGTGCTGGCCGGCGCGACCACCCGGCGGGCCCGGGTACCGCTGCTGGTCGGTGCGGTGGCGCTGCTCACCGTCGGGCTGCTGGAGTCGGCCAACGCGCAGCTGCCGCTCTCGGTCCGGATCAGCGTGCCGGTCACCGTCCTGGCCTCGACCCTGGCCAGCGCCGCCAGTGTCGTCCTGGTGGCGGCCCGCGAACGGGAGCTGTTCCAGGTCCGGACGGTGGCCGAGGCGGCGCAGCGGGCCCTGCTGCGCCCGCCGCCGGAGCGGATCGGGCCGTTGCGCGTGGCGGTGCGGTACGTGGCGGCGGCCGCCGAGGCGCGGATCGGCGGGGACCTGTACGCCGTGGTGGAGACCCGCTTCGGGGTGCGCATCCTGCTCGCGGACGTCCAGGGGCACGGACTGCCGGCGGTGGAGACGGCGGCGGACGTCCTCGGGGTGTTCCGGGAGGCCGCCCGGACCGAACCCGATCCCGGCCGGCTCGCCGAGCGGCTGGACGCGGCGCTCGCCGCCCGTCCGTCGGACGAGGGGCGGTTCGCCACCGCGCTGCTGCTCGACGTGGCGGCGGACCGGGGGCCGGTGCGGCTGGTGAACTGCGGCCACCCGCCCCCGCTGCTGCGCCGGGCGGGCCGGGTGAGCGAGCTGGAGCCGCCGTTCCCGGCGCCGCCGCTGGGGCTGCTCGGGCTCACCGGCGGCGGGTACCCGGACCGGCGCTTCGAGCCGGAGCCGGGTGACGTCCTGCTCCTGCACACCGACGGGGTGTCCGAGGCCCGGGACGCCGGAGGCCGGTTCTACCCGATCGCGGAGCGGCTGCCCGGCCTGCACGGCGGCTCGCCGGCGGACCTGCTGGACGCCGTGCTGGAGGACGTCGGCGACTGGGTCGGGGCCACCGGGCTGGCCGACGACGCGGCGGTGCTGGCGATCCGCTGGGAGCCGTGACCGGGCCGCTCCGGCCGCTCCGGCTGCTCCGGCGGCTCCGGCGGCTCCGGCGGCTCCGGCGAGCGGCCCGGACGCGATTGTCAGAGGGGTGTGCAAGGCTCGGTTCGCGGTCGGCGGGGAGCCGACCGCCCAGCAGTGGACGGTCGACGAGGGGACGGTGCCATGGGGAACAGGGCGAGCGGGTCGTTCGAGCTCACCGCGTTCGAGCCGGTGGAGACGGAGGAGCGGGAGGGCGCGGCCTTCGGGCGGGTCCGGATCGCCAAGACCTTCACGGGCGGGCTGAGCGGGGCGAGCGAGGTGCGGATGCTCTCCGTCACGGGCCCCTCCGGCAGCCCGGCCTCGTACGTCGCGGTGGAGCACGTGACGGGTGAACTGGACGGGCGCGCGGGCTCGTTCGTGCTCCAGCACACGGCCTGGGACGCCACCGGCACGACGATACGCGTGGTGCCGGGCACGGGCGCGGGCGAGCTGGCCGGGATCACCGGGGAGTTCCGGCTGGCCGTCGACGGGTCCGGCACCCACACCTACGTCCTGGAGTACGAGCTGGGCTGACGCCACGTCCTGGCGTACGAGCCGGGCTGACGCCGGCCGCGCGCGCCGCGGCCGGCTGCCCAGCTGCCCAGCTGCCCAGCTGTCCGACTGTCCGGCTGTCGGCCCGTCAGAGGACGGGCTGGCCCGCTTCCAGCCGCCGGATCGCGGCCCGGACCGCGGTCGCAAAGCTCCAGAACAGCGGCAGGGTGTTGGTCGCCCGGTCGGCGCGGGTGTTCTTGCCCGGGGCGAACATCGCGGCCCGCAGCTCGGTGGTCATCTCCAGCTGGGCGCCCATCCCGAGCAGGCTGCGGTTGCAGATGTTCTCCGGGGAGATGCCCGCGATCTCCTCCTCGCCGGAGGCGGTCACCGCCCGGATGCCCGCCGCCGCGAACTCCTCCATCAGGTACTGGCGGAGGGTGGCGTTCAGGCCGCCGACCAGCACGGCCTGGGCACCGGCCTCCAGGCCGGCCTGGGCGGCGGTGCAGCCGTGCAGCGACACCACGTTGAGGCTGCCGCCGCACATCGCCCGGGCCACGCCGTCGTCGCAGTGGGTCGAGGTGACGTGCAGCTCGCTGTTGTTGGAGGAGCGCAGGCCCTCGAACATCCAGAAGTCGTGCGTCGGCCCGGCGGCCGGCGTCGGCGCGAGATCGGCCGGGTGGTAGCCGGCGACGGCCAGGCAGAGTTCGGAGGTGCCGACCTCGATGCCGCCGCCGTGCGGGGCGATGACGGTCGTCCGGACGACGGACGTGCGGCCCTGCAGGCTCTGGTCGTCCATCAGGTGCCGGCGGTAGCGGCGGCCGTAGTCCACGCCCTCGACCACGGTCGGGCTGGCGTAGAGGGCCGTGTTGGAGGGGTACAGGTCGGCGGCGGCGCTCGCGGGGGTGCTTCCCACGACGGCACCGAGGGTGCCGAGGGCCGGGGCCGCGGCGAACGCGGCGATGAGGGTTCGTCGGTTGATCACGGCAGGGATGATGGCAGGAGGTGGGGGATCGGCAAAGCCCCTGCAACGTCATGACCGAATACGTGCCGTGCCGCGGACGGAATCAGCCTGATCGTGTGACACCGGCTCGACGGGCTCGTGCTGCGTCCACCGGGCACCCGCCCGCGCTGTCACGATGATGCGATCAGTGCACGATCGGCATCGGAGGGTGGCGCATGCCCGGCACGACGGTGGATCGTACGACGGCAGCGGGGGCGCGGGCGGCCACGAGGACGGCCGCGGTCGGGCGGGTGATCGACCGGCTGCGGCGGATCGGGGCGGGGCTGCCCCCGGCCGACGGGGTGGCGGTCTTCAACCGGATCTACCTCACCGTGACGCAGGCGGTCCGCGACCGGCTGGACCGCGGGTGCTTCGTCGACCCGCGGGCGACGGCCGAGCTGGACGTGGTGTTCGCCGGGTACTACCTGCGGGCCGTGGCCGCCGACGCGGCCGGACGGGAGCCGCCCGCCTGCTGGCGGCCGCTGTTCGCGCTGCGCGCCCACCCGGGAGTGCACCCGCTGCAGTTCGCACTGGCCGGGATGAACGCCCACATCCAGCACGACCTGCCGCTGGCCGTCGTGGACACCTGCCGCCGCCGGGGCTGCGAGCCCGCCGCCGTCGAGGAGGACTACCACCGGATCAACCGGGTGCTGGCCGAGGTGGAGACGGCCGTCCGGGAGCAGCTGATGCCCGGGCCCGACCTGCTGGAGCTCGCCGAGCCGCTCCCCCACCTGCTCGGCGTCTGGTCGGTCGGGGCCGCCCGGGAGGGCGCCTGGAGCGCCGTGGAGGCGCTGTGGGAGCTGCGGTACCTGCCGGGCGCGGCCCGGGCCTTCGCCGCCGCGCTGGACGGTTCGGTCGGACTGCTCGGCCGCGCCCTGCTGCTCCCGCTCGGAGCACTGCTCCCACCCGTGCCGAGCACCGGGCCGGACGGCGTGCCGGGCACCGGGCGGCAGGCCCCCGTGACGGCCGCGGCCGCCCGGCTCCCCGAGGCGAGGAACCGGACGGCCGGCGGTACGGACGCGGGCGCGGCGGGCGCCGGCGGCGATCAGGCCCAGCTGGAGTGCAGCGGCTTGCCCTCGGCGTAGCCGGCCGCGCTCTGGACGCCCACGATCGCCTTCTCGTGGAACTCCTCCAGGCTGGCGGCGCCCGCGTAGGTGCAGGAGCTGCGGACGCCCGCGATGATCGAGTCGATCAGGTCCTCGACGCCCGGGCGGGCCGGGTCGAGGAACATCCGGGAGTGCGAGATGCCCTCCTCGAACAGCGCCTTGCGGGCGCGGTCGTACGAGGAGTCCTGGGCGGTGCGGTTGCTCACCGCACGGGCCGAGGCCATGCCGAAGCTCTCCTTGTACTGGCGGCCGTCGGCCGCGGTCTGGAGGTCGCCCGGGGACTCGTAGGTCCCGGCGAACCAGGAGCCGATCATCACGTTGGAGGCGCCGGCGGCCAGCGCCATCGCGACGTCGCGCGGGTGGCGCACGCCGCCGTCCGCCCAGACGTGCTTGCCGAGCCGGCGGGCCTCGGCGGCGCACTCCAGGACGGCGGAGAACTGCGGCCGGCCGACGCCGGTCATCATCCGGGTGGTGCACATGGCGCCGGGGCCGACGCCGACCTTGAGGATGTCGGCACCCGCCTCGACCAGGTCGCGGACACCGACGGCGGAGACCACGTTGCCGGCCACGATCGGGACCTGCGGGTCCAGTCCGCGCACCGCGCGCAGCGCGCTGATCATGGACTCCTGGTGGCCGTGCGCGGTGTCGACCACCAGCACATCGGCGCCGGCCTCGATCAGCGCCTCGGCCTTGCCCGCGACGTCGCCGTTGATGCCGACGGTGGCGGCGATCCGCAGCTTGCCGGCCGCGTCCACGGCCGGGGTGTAGAGGGTGGCGCGCAGCGCGCCCTTCCGGGTGAGGAGGCCGACCAGCCGGCCCTCGCCGTCCACGACCGGGGCGAGCTTGCGGTGCGCCTCGGTGAGCCTGTCGAAGGCGGTCCGCGGGTCGATGCCCTCGTCCAGCACCAGCAGCTCGCGGGACATGATGTCGGCCAGGCTGGTGAAGCGGTCCACGCCCTGGCAGTCGGACTCGGTGACCACGCCGACCGGCCTGCCGTCCTCGACCACCACGAGGGCGCCGTGGGCGCGCTTGGGCAGCAGCGAGATGGCCTCGGCCACGGTGGCGCCCGGGGCGAGCGTGATCGGGGTGTCGAAGACCAGGTGGCGCTGCTTGACCCAGGAGACGACCTCGGCGATGACCTCGGTGGGGATGTCCTGCGGGATGGCGACCAGGCCGCCGCGGCGGGCGACGGTCTCGGCCATCCGGCGGCCGGCGATGGCGGTCATGTTGGCCACGACCAGCGGGATGGTGGTGCCGGTGCCGTCGTTCGAGGAGAGGTCCACGCCCTGCCGGGAGCCCACGGCGGAACGGCTGGGGACCATGAAGACGTCGTCGTACGTCAGGTCGTACGAGGGCTTGAGGTCGTTCAGGAAGCGCATGAAGAAGGGCTCTCTGGCTGGGGGATACACCTCGGGTGCGGTTGCGGCGATGCCGCCGGAGCGCACTCGGGCGCCCGGCACCCAGCATTCGATTCTCCGTGAGGGCGGGGTCAAAAGCCAGTTCGAGGAGCTTTGCTGGGGCTGTCCACAAACCGTGATCAATGCTCCGCGCGTAGACATGGAGGATCATCCAAAGACCCCCTCCGACGTCCGGTTTTCGCCCCGGTCCGGACCGCTCCCGTAGCATTCACGCGGTAACGGGCATGGCTTCACGCGTGTGGGCGTGGCGAACGGGAAAGCGGCAGCAGGCGTGAGCATCGGGCAGACGGACATCGAACAGACGGACATCGCGCGGCCGGACCTCGCGCCGGACCGGATCGGGGACGCCGAGGAGATCGACTACGGTCCCGGCCTCGACCCCGAGCGGCTGAAGCTCTGCCTGGAGGTGATCGCCGAGCTCGACGAGCTGCACGTGGACCACCCGGACGCGATCACCGTCCGCCAGGCCGTCGGCGGCATATTCCGCACCCTGAAGCAGCGTCGCCGCCAGGAGACCCGGGCCCGCAAGACCGCCAACGACCGCGAGGTCACCGCCCGCACCGCCACCGGTGCGCCGAGCCGGATCGACGACGAGACGGCCGGCGCCTTCGGCCTGACCACCGTCACCACCACCGAGATCGCCGGCATCCTGGAGCGCCCGCGCTCCTGCTACACCTGCAAGCAGCGGTACGTCGAGGTCGACGCCTTCTACCACAACCTCTGCCAGAGCTGCGCGGTCAAGAACCGCGCCCGCCGGGACGCCCGCGCCGACCTCACCGGCAAGCGCGCGCTGCTCACCGGCGGCCGCGCCAAGATCGGGATGTACATCGCGCTGATGCTGCTGCGCGACGGCGCCCACACCACCATCACCACCCGCTTCCCGAACGACGCGATCCGCCGCTTCAAGGCGATGCCGGACAGCGCCGAGTGGATCCACCGCCTCAAGATCGTCGGCATCGACCTGCGCGACCCGGCCCAGGTGCTGGCGCTGGCCGACGAGGTCGCCGCCGACGGCCCGCTGGACATCCTGATCAACAACGCCGCGCAGACCGTGCGCCGCCCGCCGGAGTCCTACCGCGAGCTGGTGAACGCGGAGTCCGCGCCGCTGCCGGCCGGCGAGCTGCCGCAGGCCACCACCATCGGCCGCTTCGGCAGCGGCAGCGTCGACCTGCCCGCACTCCCCCACCAGGCAGGCGGCGACGTGGAGCGGATCACCGCCGAGGACGTCACCTCGCTGGCCCTGGTCACCGGCTCCGCCACGCCCGCCCGGATCGCGGCCGGCACCGCGATCGACGCCGGCGGCCTGGTGCCCGACCTCGCGGACACCAACAGCTGGGTGCAGACCGTCTCGGAGGTCGGCCCGATGGAGCTGCTGGAGGTCCAGCTCTGCAACTCCACCGCGCCGTTCATCCTGATCAGCCGGCTGCGCCCGGCGATGGCCGCCTCCTCGTCCCGCCGCAAGTACGTGGTCAACGTCTCCGCGATGGAGGGCGTGTTCGCGCGCGGCTACAAGGGCGCCGGCCACCCGCACACCAACATGGCCAAGGCCGCGCTCAACATGCTCACCCGCACCAGCGCGGAGGAGATGTTCCAGTCCGACGGCATCCTGATGACCGCCGTGGACACCGGCTGGATCACCGACGAGCGCCCGCACCCGGACAAGATGCGGCTCGCCGACGAGGGCTTCCACGCCCCGCTCGACCTGGTCGACGGCGCGGCGCGGGTGTACGACCCGATCGTGCGCGGCGAGGCCGGCGAGGACCTGTACGGCTGCTTCCTCAAGGACTACGACCGCGCCAACTGGTGACCTGCTGAAGGAGATGGCGAGTTGAGCACAGCACCGACCGCACCGCTGCTCGGCGCGGGGATCATCGTGCCCACCGGGGACGGCCGGGTGCTGATCGGCCGCCGGACCACCGCCGACGAGCCGCCCACCTGGAGCCTGCCCGGCGGCAAGGTCGACCTCGGCGAGTCCTTCGAGCGGACCGCGGCCCGCGAACTCGCCGAGGAGACCGGCATCGTGCTGCCCGCCGAGGAGATGCGGGTGCTCGCCGTCCACCTCGACCACGAGCTCGGCCGGCCCCGGCTGACCGCGGCCGTGCTGGCGCCGCCCAGCCTGGCCGAGGCCGTGGTCACCGAGCCGCACGCCTGCGCCGGCTGGGAGCGCTTCCCGGTGGACGCGCTGCCGGAGCCGATGTTCTACCCGTCCGCGCTGGTCCTCGGCAGCTGGCTGCCGGGGCTGTCCCCGCGGGTGCGGGCCGGGACGCACGGCTACCCCGTCGCCCGCTGAGGGCGGGCGGCGGGGCAGCCCCCGGGCCGGGGCGGTCAGCCGTTGCGGGCCGCCTCCGGCCCGGTGATCCGCTTCAGCAGCGGCAGGGTGGAGGCGATGATGCCGAGCGAGGCGACGATGCCGAAGCCGGTCAGTCCGTAGTACGTCAGGTCCGGCGACACCAGGTCGTAGCCCATCTGCGCCGTGAGGAACATCGCCGCCGCGGCGAAGCCGGTACCGATCGCGAGCGCCGAGACCACCAGCAGCGGCAGCGCGCTCTCCAGCCCGACCACCCGGCGCAGCAGCCGCAGCGGTGCGCCGGTCAGCCGCAGCATCGCGAACGGCCTCCTGCGGTCGGACAGTCCGGCGACCACGCTCACCGCGAGGCTGCACCCGGCGACCGGCAGGGTGGTCAGCAGCACCACGTTCGCCAGCTGCCGCCAGCCCTGGAGCTTCTTCTGCCCGCCGGAGGCCCAGTCCTCGGCCAACCGCGGCTCGTAGGTCGGGAACTCCTTCATGAACAGCGTCCGCAGCTGCTCCTTGGCCGCCTCGGCCCCGTCGGTGGTGGCGTAGAGCATCCGCACCGGAAGTTCGGCCACCTCCGCCGCGGGGATCTGCGCGGCCGGCCACTCGTGCTGGGAGGCGTCCAGCAGGTCGACGAACTGGAACGGGTCGACGGCCGCGACGGCGGCTCCGGGCGCGCAGTGGCCGACCACGGGGATCTGCGCGAGTTCCGAGCAGTTCACCAGGCTGGGCACCATCCGTCGCTCGCCCCGCTGGTACGCGCCGATCCCGGCCGGGTTGTCGTGCACCAGGGCGATCCCCCGGAACCCGGGGACGGCCCGGGCCTGCGCCAGCACGCGATCGGGCACCGAGGGCAGCGGGGTCGCGTCCTCCCGGTTGCCGAACGGGGTGGCCACGATCGCCTTGCGCACCTCGGGGGCGCCGTCCAGCATGCCCTGGTTGGCGTTGATGGTGCTCATGATGGCCAGGGTCCCGGTGGTCACGAACAGCGCCAGCACCAGGCCGGCGACCGAGCGGAAGCCCGCCCTCGGGTCGTCCGACAGGCGGCGCATCGCGATCAGCGAGGCCGGTCGGCTGGTCCGCCGGGCCACCGCCCGGGCGGTCGCCATGGTGAGCCACGGACCGGCGATCACCAGGCCGAGCATGACCAGGACGAAGCCGCTGAGGTACGCCAACGACTGCCCGTTGGTGGTCTTCGGATGGTCGCCGACGAAGTAGCCGAGCTCGGCGAGACCGGCCACCAGCGGCGCCAGCCGCCACGCGCTCGGCGGCTTCGGGGTGACCCGGCGGGAGACCCCGAGCGGCGAGATGGTGACCCGGCGCAGCGCGAACCGGGCGGCGAGCGCGGCCGCCGTCGGCACGCCCAGCACCACCCCGGCCACCTGCGGCAGGGTCAGGCTCAGGTCGGAGGCGAAGAAGCGGTCGCCGGTGAACGGCACGTCGGCCACCAGCGGTTTCAGCGCGACGTACAGGCCGAAGCCGACGGCCGTGCCGAGCACCGCCGCCACCGTGGACTCCACCGCCGAGATCACCGACACCTGGCCGGGCGTCGCCCCCACCAGGCGCATCGCGGCGTAGCGCTGCTCGCGGGTGGCGGCGGACAGCCGGGTCGCGGTGCCGATGAAGATCAGCACCGGGAAGATCAGCGCCGCCGCGACCACGGTGAGGACCAGCAGGAGCGCGTCGCCGTGCACGCCCGCGCCGTAGCAGTCGCGGGAGCAGTCGGCGGGCATCGCGGTGGCGATGCTCGTGACGGTGGTGGGCCTCGGCCGCGCCCTGACCTCGTCCACCGTGCGGCCGACGACCACCACGAGGCTGTCCGGGGAGGGCAGCCCGGCGTCGGCGACGGTGCCGACCAGCCGCCCCGGGAAGCGGTCGGCCAGTTCGACGGCCGGGGTGTCGCGCAGCAGCTTCTCCAGTGCGGGCGAGGCGTAGTACTCGCCGGGCGCGGGCAGCCGGCTCAGGCCGGGCGGCAGCGGCGAGGTGGGACCGGTCGGGGCGACATCGGCCCGGAAGACGGTCCTCCCGCGGTAGTAGTCCGCCCGGGCGCCCCACCAGAGCGGGTCCGCCGTGGTGGCCGCGGTCGCGTCCTTGACGCCCGTGTTCATCCAGAGCTGCCGCGCGTTGGCGCGGCCGATCGCGTTGACTCCGGAGCAGGTCGACAGCAGCAGCCCGACCCCGACCGCGACCGCCGCCGCGATCATCAGCAGCCGGGCCACCGCCTCCCGGCCGCCGCTGACGGCCAGTCGGAGCGAGAAGGCGATCACGGGGCCACCGTTCCGGCTCCGGCCGAGAGCGTACGGGCCCTGCCGTCGCGGACGACCGCCTCGCGGTCCGCGTACGCGGCGACCCGGGCCTCGTGGGTGACCAGGACGACGGTTGTGCCCTGCTCCTTGGCCGAGGCGACCATCAGCTCCATCACCTGCTCGCCGGTCAGCGAGTCCAGCGCGCCGGTCGGCTCGTCGGCGAACAGCACCTGCGGGCGGGCCACCAGCCCGCGGGCCAGCGCGACCCGTTGCGCCTGACCGCCCGACAGCTCGCCGGAGCGGCGCTCCTCCAGGCCGTCCAGGCCGAGCCGGGCGAACCAGGGGCGGGCCTGGGCCAGCGCGGCGGAGCGGCGCACGCCGTTCAGCAGCAGCGGCAGCGCGACGTTCTCCTCGGTCGTCAACTCCGGTACCAGCTGGCCGAACTGGAAGACGAAGCCGAACCTGTCCCGGCGCAGGGCGCTGCGCCGGGCCTCCGGCATGGTGTCCAGGCGCTGCCCGTCGAACAGCACCTCCCCCGCGTCGGGCACCAGGATGCCGGCCAGGCAATGCAGTAACGTCGACTTGCCGGAGCCGCTGGGGCCCATGATGGCGAGCACCTCGCCGGCCTGGACGGACAGGCTGGCCCCGCGCAGGGCGGGGGTCTCCCCGAAGGCGAGGGCGATGTCCCGGGCCTCGATCACGGCGGTCACGCGTTCACCTCCGCGGCGAGCGCGTCCAGGCGGGCGGCGGTGAGGTCGATCCAGCGCAGGTCGGCCTCCAGGTGGAACAGGCCGTGGTCGGCGAGCAGGGCGTCCACCAGGGCGCCGGTGCGGCGCAGTTCGGTGAGTTCGCGCATCCGGCGCAGGTGGGCGGCGCGCTGGGTGTCCAGGTAGTGCTCGGCGTCGCGGCCCAGCATCAGGGCCAGCACCACCTTGGTGAACAGCACGGACTGGAGGTTGGGCTCGGGTGCGACCGGTTCCCGCAGCCAGGTCTCGAACTCGGTCGCCCCGGTCTCGGTGATGACGTACCGCTTGCGCTCGGGCCCGTCGCCGGGCTCCGCCTCGCCGGCCATCACCTTGCCGTCGCGGGCCAGTCGGCCGAGGGTCGCGTAGACCTGACCGTACGGAAGGGGCTTGCCGCGGCCGAAGAGGGAGTCGTAGTCGCGCTTGAGGTCGTAGCCGTGGCTGGGCTCACGCTCCAGCAGCCCCAGGAGGGTCAAAGGAACACTCATGGAGGGAAACATACACCCGGCGTATACCCCGAGTGTATATCCGGGCAGAATACAGCCATGACCTGGGACGTCGTCAGCTTCCCTGCGGGGCAGGGGCGGAGAGCGGGCAGGTACCGGGCACGGCACAGGCAGGGGGTGACCCCACGACCACCCCCTGCCCCCTACCTCGACCCGGCGCCCCCACGGCCGAACCGGGCCACGGCCGCGCCCAAGCACCGGGAGGGCGCCGCCGCTACCCAGCCTGCCCGGACCGCCCGGCGAATGCCGAGGGCCGAACGTCCCGACCGCGGGGCCGAGCGGCCCTGGCGATCCTCCGGGCGCGCACGAGTCTTGTGCGCGGAGGCCCGCCGGGGGGACATTGGGGCGGGAACCACCCCGCGCCCCCGCGTCCCTGAGGAGCCCTCACCGTGTCCAGCACACCCCGTCCGGCCCGGCCCGCGTCGCTCCCCCGACGCGCCGGCCGACAGCTGCGGCGGGCCCTCGGTGCCCGGCACGAGCCGCTCGTCCGCCCCCTCGACCGCTCCCGGGCCCGCGCCTGGCTGTCCGCCCTGCTCGGCGCGGTGCTCGCGCTCGCCCTCGCCGCGGGCGGCTCCCTGCTGCTCTACCGCTCCACCGCCCACCTGGCCGACACCGACCGCGCACGGCTGCAGCAGGTCGACGCCGTGGTCCGCGGCGTCCCGGACCGCGCCACCGCCGCCGGCAGCCGCTTCGCCGGCGGCTACAGCAACCGGATCGACGCCGACGCGGCCTGGACCGCCCCCGACGGTACCCGGCACGTCGGCACCGTCCAGGCCCCGCACTCCGCCGTCACCGGCAGCCACGTCCCCGTCTGGGTCGACCCGGCCGGCGCCGTCTCCGCTCCCCCGGCCGACCGCGCGGCCCTCGCGGTCTCCGCCGCCTGCACGGGCGCCGGAGCCCTCCTCGCTCTCCTGGCCCTGCTCGCGCTCGCCCTCCGGCTGCGCCTGCACGCCCTCGACCGCCGCGCCGAGACCGCCTGGAGCACCGGCTGGGCCCGCCTCGAACCCCGCTGGAGCGGCCGCGCCGGCCACCGCAGCGAGGACTGACCGGGCCCGGGGCCCGGCCCGTCAGTCGCCGGTGACGCCCCAGAAGTAGAGGCCGTCAGGAGCGCCGTCCGGCCCGTAGGTGACCGTGCAGCAGCCCGAGCCCCGGAAGGAGGGCGGGAAGTCGATGTCACCCACGCCCTTCTCCTCGGCGGCGCGGACGATGTCCAGCGAAGGCCGGCCGGTGCCGAACAGCTCCACGACCTCGGCACCCTCCACCACCCGGACGTCGCCGTGGTCCTCCTCGTCGACGGCGCAGTGGACCACGGTGACCACGTCGAGCACGGAGTGGGCTCCCTGCTCGTCGAGCCGGCCGGAGACCATGAGCTCCGCGAGCGATCCGAGCCCCTCCTCCCGGTAGGACTCGTCCTCGCTGAAGACCTTCTCCCTCAGCGCGTCCAGGGCGGCCTGGAGGTCCTCCCGGTGGGGAACCGCGTACGACCAGGCGCTGGCGCCCATGCAACTCTCCTGTCCCTCACGACGATCCGCAGGCCGCGGCCTGCCGGGACGACAGCGTACCGGGAGGACCGCGGCTCCGGGGGGCCGTCGCCGCCCGGTCAGCGGGGGCGGGTCCAGGCCGGGGCGGGGGTGGACCCGGCCGCGCGGTGGGTGAGGGCGGCGACGGCGAGGAGCAGCGCGAGGGCCAGGGCGAGGGCGAGCGGGACGTTCGCACGGAGGACGAGGACGGCGCCGAGGAGGGCGCCGGCGAACATCCAGACGGCGGAGGCGAGACGGCGGGGGCCGGTGCGGTCGGCGGCCAGGGCGGTGATGGTCATGGTGAGCACGGTGGTGGTCAGGTCGGGCACCTTCAGGGCGCGGACCACCGCGTTCTGGCCGCCCATGGCGAAGCCGAGCAGCCCGATCAGGGTGTAGCGGGCCGGGTCGCCGGTGTGGCCGGCCACGGCCGCCAGCACGGTGGCCGCCGCGACCAGCGCCGACTGGACGGCGACGGCGACGGTCAGCAGGTGGCCGCGGTGACCGGGCAGGCGACGGGCGAGGTGACCGCCGGCCAGCGCGCCGAGCAGGAACGCGGCGAGGGCGGCCAGCGAGGCGGTGGCGGAGAGGTTGGCCGCACCGGCCAGGGCGAAGCCGAGGAACACCACGTTGCCGGTCATGTTGGCGACGAAGACGTGGCCGAGTTCGAGGTAGCTGACCGCGTCCACCACTCCGGTGACCACGGTCAGCACCAGCAGCATCGGAACCAGCGGCCCGTGCTCGGGGTCGGGGGTCGGCATCGGGCCTCCAGTCGGTTCGGGCGGGGTCGGGCGGCGGTTCCGGGGTGTGCGGGGCCTGCGGTGCCACGGCGGCACGGCTGCACGGCACTGCGGCACTGCGGCACTGCGGCGCTACGGCGCTACGGCGCTACGGCGCTACGGCCTCAGGCGAGCGCCGGGTTGCCGGGGTCCTCCGGTTCGTCCTCCAGGTGCCAGTGCAGGTCGCGCACGCCCGGCTCCAACGACAGCCGGGTGACGACCTGTTCGAGCGCCGGGGCGACCGACCCGGTGATCGCGACGGTGGCCCGCAGGCTGGTGGCGTCCCCGCTGTCGGTGCGGCGGGCCCGCAGACCGGTCGGGGCGAGTCCGGAGGCGGCGAGGGCCTGGAGCAGCAGGGCCCGGATGTGGGTCTCGGACTTGCGGTCGCACTCCAGGTGGATGGTGGCGCGGCTGGTGGAGTCCGGGTCGCTGCCGGACTGCGGGGCCCGGTCGAGCAGTCGCCCGGCCGGGCGCAGCACCAGGTGGACGGCGAGCACGGCGAGCGTGCCGAGGACGGCCAGCTGCAGTTTGCCGGCGGCGGCCAGCACCCCGACGGCGGCCGAACACCACAGCGTGGCCGCGGTGTTGAGGCCGCGCACGCCGGCGCCGTCGCGCAGGATGACGCCACCGCCGAGGAAGCCGATGCCGGAGACGACGTACGACGCGACCCTGGTGGGGCTGCCGGTGTCGACGACGGCCTCGCTGTAGAGCACGAAGAGGGTGGCGCCGGCGGCGACCAGGGCGTTGGTGCGCAGGCCGGCCATCCGGGCCCGCCACTGGCGCTCGACGCCGATCAGCGCGCCGCAGGCGACGCCGGTGGCGAGCCGGACGAGGAAGTCGACGGTGGTCAGGGTGTGCACGACGGCACCTCCTTCACGGGAGGAGGGGACGGACGGGTGGCGAGCCGCCGCCCACCGACCGTCCGTGCGGGGCGGGCGGTGACGTGCGGTCGGCACCGCCGACGGTTCGGCGCGCGGTCTTGACGACCTCGATGATGGCCATCGCCCCCGCGGCCGACGGGTAGGCGCGCAGGGCGGTCGTACCGACCCCCCGCCGGTTGCCGCACACGGGGCTGACCGCGCGTCGGGTGACGCGCTCGGCGACACGACACGGCACGGACCCCCGAGCGGTGAACCGCGAGCCGCGAGCCGCCCCGAGCATAGACCGCCCCCGAACGACCCGGGCCGGGTTTTCGCCCACATCCTCGACAGCTTTGTAGAAGTTTGACCGAACCCGATCGCCCCCGCCGGAGAACCATCCGGAAACCTCCGGGAACCACCCCGCCGCGCAGCACGTCCTCCGGCATATATAGTTCACCGACATATGCAGTTGAGCAGCTCACGAGGGGGAAGTGTGTCCCACACCGATCCGACCCGGCCCGCACCCGTCCTGCGCCTGGCGGGCGTCACCCGCGTGCACGGGCGGGGCGCCGCCGAGGTGCACGCCCTGCGCGGCATCGACCTGGCCGTCCACCCGGGCGAGTTCGTCGCCGTGATGGGCCCGTCCGGCTCCGGGAAGTCGACCCTGCTGACCCTGGCCGGCGGGCTGGACCAGCCCAGCGACGGCGAGGTGCTGGTGGAGGGGGTCGCGCTCGGCGGCCTCGGCCGCGGCAGGCTCGCCGACCTGCGGCGGCGATCGATCGGGTACGTCTTCCAGGACTACAACCTGATCCCGGCCCTGACCGCCGCCGAGAACATCTCCCTGCCGCGCGAACTCGACGGCGTCCCGGGACGCCGGGCCCGCCGCGAGGCGCTGGCCGCCCTGGAGGAGCTGGGCATCGGGGAACTCGCCGACCGCTTCCCGGACGACATGTCCGGCGGCCAGCAGCAGCGCGTCGCCATCGCCCGGGCCCTGATCGGCGAACGCCGGCTGGTGCTCGCCGACGAGCCGACCGGCGCCCTCGACTCGGCCACCGGCGAGGCGGTGCTCGCCGTCCTGCGCGCCCGCTGCGACGCCGGCGCCGCCGCCATGATGGTCACCCACGAAGCGGCCCACGCCAGTTGGGCGGACCGGGTGGTCCACCTGCGGGACGGCGCGGTCGCCTCGGAGACCCCCGGCCGCCGGTCCTCCGCCCGCCTCGCCGCGGTGCACCCGACCGGCGTGCTCGGCGAGGTGGCACCGTGAGGATCGGAGCCTGGCGGGTCGCCCTGCGCATCGCCCGCCGCGACGCCCTGCGGGCCAAGGGCCGCAGCGCGCTGATCGCCGCCATGATCGCACTGCCCGTCCTCGGCGTCACCGGCGCCGACGTGGTTCACCGCAGCGGGCAGCTGACCCCGGCCGAACGGGTCGAGCGGGTGGTGGGCGGCGCGGACGCCCTGGTCACCTCGCTCGACCCGGGCCAGACGGTCGAGCAGGCCCCGATCGCCGAGGACGGCGCCTTCTCCGTCCAGCCCCGCCCCGGGGAGCAGCCGACGGCCGAGCAGGCGAAGGGCGCGAGCACCGACCCGGCCGCCCTGGTCGCCTCCCTGCTGCCGCCCGGCAGCGTGCTCACCCCGGCCCGGCCCGGTCCGGAGGCCGGCGCGACCTCGCCCGAGGGCCTGGTCCGCACCCTCACCACCGAGGCCGATCTCGGCGACCCGGTCTGGCGCGGCCGGCTCGACCTGGTCGAGGGCCGCGCGCCGAGTGCCCCGCACGAGGTGGCCGTCACCCGGGCCTTCCTGGACCGCTCCGGGCTCCGGCCCGGCGCCACCACCACCGTCCAGGGCCTGGAGGGCACCACCTTCACCATCACCGGTGTCGTGGAGCACCCGGGCGAGCTGGGACGGGTCGAACTCGTCGCCCGGCCCGGTGAGTTGGTCGACCCGCTGAGCACCGCGCTGGCCGCCGCCGGACCCACGGCGCAGAAGCCCTCGGCCGCCCGGTCCGCCTGGCTGGTCCGGCTGCCGGCCGGCGCCCCGCTCGGCTGGTCCGAGGTGCAGCGGTTCAACGCCCACGGCTACACGCTCACGGCACGCTCGGTGGCGCTCTCCCCGCCGCCGGAGCAGGCCGTCCCCTACTACCGGGACGCCCACCGCTACAGCGACCCGACGGCCGCCAACAACACCAGGATGGTCGTCGCCACCGTCACCGGCCTGGCCCTGCTGGAGGTCGCCCTGCTCGCCGGGCCCGCGTTCGCCGTCGGCGCCCGCCGCTCGCGCCGCCAGCTCGCCCTGCTCGGCGCGGCCGGCGGGAGCCGTGCCCACGTCGGTGCGGTGGTGCTCGGCGGCGGCCTGGTCCTCGGCGCGGCCGGAGCGGTGGTCGGCGTGGTGCTCGGCACCGCGGTGGTCGCCGTGCTGCGGCCGTGGATCGAGCAGATCGGCGGCGCGCGCTTCGGCCACTTCGCCGTACCGCCGCTGGACCTGATCGCCATCGCCGGGATCGGCCTGGTCACCGCGCTGCTCGCGGCCGCGCTGCCCGCGCTGCAGGCCGCCCGGCGCAGCGTCACCGCCGGGCTGACCGGCCGGGACACCGTCCGCGGACCCAACCGCCTGGTCACCGTGTCCGGCGTCGCACTGCTCGCCCTCGGCGCGGTGCTCGCGATGTACGGCGCGGCCTCGGTGCAGCGCGACCAGCCGGGCGTCGGCGGCTACGACACCCGTACCCTCACCGTGCTCGGCGGCTCGGTGATCGCCGAACTCGGCCTGCTGCTGTGCACCCCGATGCTGATCGCGCTGATCGGCCGGGCCGCCGGCCGGCTGCCGCTCGGCCCCCGGCTGGCTCTGCGCGACTCCGCCCGGCACCGCTCGCGCACCGCTCCGGCGGTGGCCGCGGTGATGGCCGCGGTGGCCGGGGCCGTCGCCATCGGCGTCTACACCACCAGCACCGACGCCGAGAACCGGCGCGACTACCGCCCCCAGGCCCCTTACGGCGCCGTCCAGTTGACCAGCCACGCCGAGGGGCCCAGGCTCGCCGAGGAGCGCGCCGAGCTGGAGAAGCAGCTGTCCGGGCTCGGCCCGCGCGGCGACCTCGGCCAGGTGGAGTACCGCTTCTGCGACAACTGCGCCAGCACCGTCCAGCTCAAGGGCCCGCCGGAGCGGCGCGGCCTGGGCGCACCGCCGCACCTCGCCACCGGTGACGCGACCGTGCTGCACAACCTGTTCGGCATCCATGACCCGGCCGCCGAACAGGCGCTGGCCGCAGGGAAGCTGCTGGTCTTCGACCGCGCCCTGGTGGGCGCCGACGGCAAGGCCGTGATGATCCTTCGCGGCGGGGGCGGCGCTCCGCTGCAGCCCGGCGAGATACCCAAGCCGGACCTGCAGGAGGTCCCGGTCGACGCGGTGCTGGTGGACAACCCGGCCGCCGCCGACTTCGCCCAGGGCCTGGCACTGCCCTCCGCGCTGCCCGGACTCGGGCTCGCCGCCCGGCCGACCGGCTCGGTCTGGCTGCCCGCCACCCCGCCCGACCGCAAGGCGCAGCAACGGGCCGAGGCGGCCGCCGCCCGGCTGGACCGCTTCTCCACGCTGGAGGTGGAACGCGGCTACCAGCCGAAGAGCGACGCGCTCACCCTGGCGCTCACCGGCTTCGCCGGACTGGTCGTGCTCGGCGCGGCCGGGATCGCCACCGGCCTGGCGGCCGCCGACTCCCGGCAGGACCAGGCCACCCTGGCCGCGGTCGGCGCGCCGCCGCGGATCCGGCGGAGCATGGCGGGCCTCCAGTGCACGCTGATCGCCCTGCTGGGCGCACTGCTCGGCGCGGTCAACGGCTTCGTGCCGGCGGTGGGGCTGCTGAAGTCCCGGGCCGGCGGGTTCGGGGCCAAGCCGGCGCTGATCACCGCGCCCTGGGGCGAACTGCTGCTGATCGTGCTGCTGCTGCCGGTGGTCGCGGGGCTGCTCGCGGCGCTGTTCACCCGCTCCCGCATCCCGCTCGGGCGGCGGCTGTCCTGAGTCCCGGGCGGGTGGCCGTCCTGGGGTGTGTCCGACGATTCCAGCCCTGGCGGGCGGCTTCCGACACGGCTTGCACACCCGCCGACCACCACCTGGGCACCACCCGCGGCGGGGCCGGGGCCCCGGAACCCCAGCACGCGCGCCGCGGGCCCGGGGCCGCCACCCAAAAGCGCCCGAGCCACGGCGAGGGCGAGCCGGCC
>NZ_JBHXTL010000012.1:0-36775 GCF_042677365.1 Kitasatospora sp. NPDC127116 | reverse complement strand
CCTCCCGCGCCCGGTCGCGGGCGGGCGCGGCGATCGGGACGGCCCGGGCGGGCGCGCCCCCCCGGCGCTCGCCGTACCATGGGCCGCGTTCCGGCGGGCGAAAGGCGCCGGTGGTCGGCTCGGCGAGGGAGAAGAGGGCGGTGCTACGGGGCTTCGGCGATCTGGAGGCCGAGATCATGGACCGGTTCTGGTCCTGGGGCCGGCCCGCCACGGTGCGCGAGGTGGTGGACGACCTCCAGCGGGAACGGGCGGTCGCGTACACCACCGTCACCACGGTCGCGGACATCCTGCACACCAAGGGCTGGCTGCGCCGCGACAAGGTCGGCCGCGCCTGGGTGTACGAACCCACCTGCACCCGCGAGGAGTACACCGCCCGGCTGATGCACCAGGCGCTGGAGACCACCCCCGACCGGGCGGGCGCACTGCTCCACTTCGTCGACCGGATCAGCGGGGACGAGGCCTCGGCCCTGCTCGCCGCCCTCGAACAGGTGAAGTCCCGGGGCCCTGAGTGACCCTCGCGGTGCTCTGCCTCCACCTGCTGGTGACCGGCGTCCTGCTGCCCCGCCGGCTGGCCGGCTCCGTCCGGCTCCAGGCCCGTCCGGCGGCGGGCGCGGCGCTCTGGCTCGCCCTGATGGCCTCGTTCACGGTGGCCCTGCTGCTCACCGCGCACCACGCGGTGGAGCCCTTCGCCCACCGGCCGGCCGGACTGCTCGGGCTGCTCGGGTTGCTCGACCTGCTCGGCCTGTTCGGGCACCCCCCGCACGGCGAACCCGCCGGGCCGGGTCTGCCGCACACCCACGACTGGTGGCTGCTCACCGTCGGCGCGGCCCTGTTCGCCGCGCTGGTGACGGCCGTCGGTCTGCGCACCGGACGGGACCGGCGACGGCATCGGGCGGTACTGGACGTGGTCGGCGTACCGGACCGGCGCTGGGACGCGCTGGTGCTGGAGCACGGCCGACCGACCGTCTACTGCCTGCCCGGGCGCCGCTCCCGGGTGGTGCTGTCGCGCGGGGCGTTGCGGCTGCTGGACGAGCGGCAGCTCGCGGCGGCCGTCGCGCACGAGCACGGGCACATCCGCGGCCGCCACCACCTGTTCCGGCTGCCGGCCGACACCTTCGCACTGCTGCTCGGGCCGCTGCCGCTGGCCCGGCTGGGGCGCTCCGAGGTGGCGCTGCTGCTGGAGATGGCGGCGGACGACGCGGCGCTGGAGCGGGCTTCGCGCGACGAACTGGCGTCCGCCCTCTGCGCGTTGGCGACCAGCGGCCCGGATCCGGCCGCCGGGGCCGGCGGGGCCGGGGCCGGGAACGGGAACGGGAACGGGGCCGGCGGGGCCCTGGGGGTGGCGTCCACCGGGGTGCTCGCCCGGGTCCGGCGGCTGGCCCGGCCGGGGAGCGGACGGCGCCGGCCGGTCTGGCGGTTCGGGGTGTCGGTGCTGCCGCTGCTCCCGTACCTGCTGGTCTGCGCGCCGCACCCCTGAGACATCCCGGGGCTCCCCCGCGGGCCCGTCGGCGTGGGGGTGCCGACGGGCCCCGGGTGGGGGCGGGGTGGGGGTCCGTGGGATTTGCCGGGACTTTGACCCGCGCGGGCGAACCCGCGGGTCGGAGTCGTGCGTCCGGGCCCGCACGTCCGGACCGGTACGTCCGGACCAGTACGTCCGCGCCGATGCGTCCGGTTCCGCGGGCCCGGACCGGCGGGGCGCCGCTACCGGTGCCGCAGGTACGCCCCGGCGGTGTCGCGCAGGCGGTCGTGCAACCCGTCGTAGGCGCGGGCCCGGCCGAGCAGGTTCTTCGGCAGCTTGGCGACCATCGTGTAGTTGGTGTCGCAGACGTTCGCCGCCGGAGCCAGCCCGGCCTGACTGACCAGCTGGTAGGCGTCGAGCCGGTCGAGGCCGAGCAGTTCGCCGGTCCAGCCGACCAGGTCGTGCTGGCTGATCCGGAACGCGTCCTCCAGTGGACGGGCCGAGCCGGTGCTGATCAGGAAGTCGTCGTTCTCCAGCCGGGGCCAGGCCGGGCCGCCGCCCTTGATCAGGTCGACGATCACGGTGGTGCGCATCGCCGCCTCCACCGCCGTGCCGCAGACCTCGCCCTCGCCCTGACGGGCGTGGCCGTCGCCGATGGCGAGCAGGCCGCCCTCGGCGTTGACCCGGAAGTAGGCGGTGGTGCCGGCCCGCATCTCGGGGGTGTCCAGGTTGCCGCCGTGCGCGCCCGGGGTGATGGAGGCCAGCACCTCGCCGGCCGCCGGGGCGACGCCGACCGTGCCGTGCATCGGGTCGAGCGGCAGGTCCACCGTGAAGTCGCCGGTGCGGGCCCGGAACCGGCAGACGCCCGACTTGACGTCCAGGTCGTAGACCCAGACCCGTTCCTCCAGGGGCGGGTGGAGCATCGCGGTGGAGTGGGTCGCGGTCAGCGCGCCGAAGTGCGGGAAGGTGCTGGAGATGCCGTACTCCCGGGCCGGGGTGATCTCCACGAAGTGCACCGCGAGGACGTCCCCGGGCTCGGCGCCGGCCACCGCGATCGGGCCGGTGACCGGGTTGAGGTAGGGGAAGACGCACACCTGGCTGGGCAGGTCGCCGGTGCCGCGCACCTTGCCGCCGAAGCAGTCCTCGGTGGTCAGCTCGATGACGGTGCCGGGCCGGACGGTGGCCAGCGGGGCGCGGCCGCCGAAGGTGTAGGCGTAGTCCTCCGGGGTCGGGTTCAGCCGGACGATCTCGGGCAGGCTCACTTCTTCTCCTTGGCGGTGGCGGCGTTCGGGGCGGCGGCGGTGGCGGCAGCACCGTCGGAGGCGGAATCGTCGGTGGCGGACTCGGCCTCGGCGACGGCCAGCCGGGGCTTGCGCCCGGTCGCCGTCAGCCCGGCGAGCACGATCCCGCCGACGAGCAGCCAGACGAAGCCGAGCCGCTGGGCCGCGATGTTGGCGTTGACGACCACGTACGCGAGGATCGCGAAGCCGAGCGCCGGGGCGATCAGGTGCCGCCAGTAGTCCTTGCTGCGCCTGCGGACGAGGTAGTGGACGACCACGGCGACGTGCAGGACCAGGAAGGTGGTCAGCGCCCCGAAGTTGACCAGGGTGCTGAGCAGGGTGATGCCGTCCTCGCGCGAGGCCATGAAGAGGCCGAGCACCAGCGAGATCCCGGCGGTCAGCAGGGTCGCGTTGACGGGCACCCGGCGGGTGGGGTGGATCCGGGCCAGGAAGGCGGGCAGTTGGCGGTCGCGGGCCATCGCGTACAGCAGCCGGGAGGTGGCCGCCTGGGCGACCAGCGAGTTGGCGAAGCCCCAGGCCACGGCGGTGGAGGCGGCGGTCAGCGTGGCGAGCCAGCCGCCGGCGGCGGTGCGGGCCGCGTCGTAGAAGGCGGTGCCGTTCGGGTCGCCGTCCCGGATCAGCGCGTCGGGGTCGGCGACCAGCAGCGAGGCGACCCAGGTCTGCACGATGAACAGTGTGCCCGCGAGCAGCAGTGCGGCGACCATGGACCGGCCGATGGCCTTGGCGGAGTCGCGGTTCTCCTCCGAGAGGGTGGAGATGCCGTCGAAGCCCAGGAAGCTGAGCACCGCGATCGAGACCGCCCCGAAGGCCAGGCTCCACGAGAAGGTGTGCGGGTCGTACAGCGGGGTGAAGTCGAAGCCCCGGCCCTTGCCGTTGGCCAGGGCGATGACCCCGACCACCACGAACAGGGCCAGCACGACGAGTTCGCCGATCAGCATCGCCTTGTTGACCCGGTTGGTGGTCTCGATGCCGAGGTAGTTGACCACGGTGTTGAGCAGCACGAAGCCGATCAGCCAGAGCCAGACCGGGACGGACGGCACCAGCGAGTTCATGGCCACGCCGGCGATCAGGTAGAGCAGTCCGGGCACCAGCACGTAGTCGAGCAGGATCATCCAGCCGGACAGGAAGCCGACCGGGGCGGCGATGCCGCGGCCCGCGTAGGTGTACACCGAGCCGGCCATCGGGAAGGCCCGGGACATCTGGGCGTACGACAGGGCGGTGAACATCATCGCCACCATGCCGAGGACGTAGGCCAGGGCGACCATGCCGCCGGAGCCCTGGAAGACGCCGCCGAAGATGCCGAACGGTGCGATCGGCACCATGAACACCAGCCCGTAGACGAGCAGGTCGGTGAAGCCGAGCGAACGGCGCAGTTCCTGCTGGTAGCCGTAGCTCTCGATGCCCTGGGGCGCGGGTGTGTCGGCCATGGTGCTCTCTCTCCGTGACGACCCTGCGGGTGTGTGGGGAGACTGTAGAGGCAACTATTTCCAGATGGAAGGGTTTTGCCGCGGCATTCCACCTGACGGGAAGGAGGCACCCGCAGTCAGTGCGGCAGCACCGCGAAGCCGAGGCCCTCGGCCCGGGCGAGGTGGATCCGCGCCCGGCCCGCACCCTCGCGGCGCAGCAGCCGGCCGGCCGCCGCCAGCAGACCGTCCGGGGCCAGCGCCCCGCGGGCCGCCAGGTCGGCGAGCAGGTGCAGACCCTCGTACAGCCCCACCGCGTAGGCGTCCAGGACCGGCGCCCACGGGCCGCACAGCGCCCGGTGCCGCTCGGCGAGGCTCTGCCGGCACTCCTCCGCCAGCGTCGCGAAGGAGGGCATCGCGGCGTAGAGCGTCCCGGTGTCGTCGCCGCCGAGCGCGAGCAGGCCGTTCTCCTCCAGGGCGCCGGAGAGCCGCACCAGCGTGCGGTCCAGCCCGCTGCGCCGCAGCGCCCGGTTGAAGTGCACCAGGTCGCGCCCGATCAGGCTGAGCAGCAGGGCGTCCGCGCGGGCGGCGCGCAGCGCGTCCAGCAGCGGGTCGAGCTTCTCCTCGACCGCCCCGAACGGGACCCGCCGCTCCAGCACCACCCGGGCACCGGCCCGCGCCGCGAGACCCTCGGCGGCCCGGTGGACGGCGCGCGGCCAGATGTAGTCGTTGCCGATCAGCGCCCAGCGGCGGATCCTGTGACGAACAGTCACTTCTTGCACTGCGGAGCCGAGTTGACGGTACGGGTCGATGCCGGTGCAGAGCACGCCGGGCAGCCGGGAGCCGCCCTCGTGCGGCGGGGTGAAGACGTACGCGGTGCGGCCCGCGGCGACGCTCTCCACCGCCCGGTGCACATCGCTGGTGTGGCACCCGGCGAGCGCGTCCAGCGCCCCGGCGTCCAGCAGCCGCCGCACCTCGCCGGCGACCCGGCCCGGCGCTCCGCCGCCGTCCACCAGCACCAGCTCCAGCGGGCGGCCCCGGACACCGCCGGCCGCGTTGACCTCGTGCGCGGCGAGCAGCGCCCCGTCCAGCGCGGACGGGCCGGTGAGACCGAGCGGGCCGGACTGCGGCACGACGAGACCCACTCGAAGCGCCGCCCGCTCCCGTACCGAGTGCAGCGCGTCGAGCGGATCGATCAAGCTCACCTCGACGCTCACGGTGCGAGTATCGTCGTACCGCCGATATCGGGAAAGGCCGGAGAGGGAGCGTCCGATGACCGCAGCTGGTGCCGCGCCGGGGATCGACGCCCGTCCCGGCGATCCCGTCGGCCCGGCCGCGAACCGGTCCCCGGGTGAGTCCGCGGGCGCGTCCACGAGTGAGTCCTCGGGCGACCGTCCCGCCGCCCCCGAGCCGCTGCTGGTCGAGCTGGTGACACTGGCCCACCGCCGGCTCTCTGGCGGCCTCGCCGCCGCCCTGGCCGAGGAGGACTGCACCGTCGACCAGTGGCGGCTGCTGCGCGCCCTCGCGGACGGCCGGGGACACGCGATGGGAGAGCTGGCCCAGGCCCTGCTGATCCCGCAGGCGAGCCTGAGCCGGCTGGTGGACTCGCTGTGCGACTCCGGCTGGGTCTACCGGCGCCAGGACGACCAGGACCGCCGCCGGATCACCGCCCACCTCTCCCGCCAGGGCCGCACCCGGCTGACCCGCCTCGACGCCCTCGCCGACGCCCACGACGCCGCCGTCCGCCGGACCTGCGGCCTCACCGACCCGGCGCACCTGCTGCAGCGGCTCGCCGCGCTCTGACCGGCTCGTCCCCCGACCGGCACACCGCCACGACGGCGGCGGCCCGTCCCCGACCGGCGCGGCCACGACGACCCCTTGAACCCGAGGACCGATGCCCGCGCAACGACGACGGCCCGCCCCCGCCGAAGCGGGAACGGGCCGGTGGTGGCGCGCGGTCAGGCCGGGCGGACGGCGCCCTTGTACGGCATCGCGGAGATCGGCAGGACCTCGATGTTCTTGCCCGTGCGCGGGGCGTGGATCATCTTGCCGTCGCCGATGTACAGGCCGACGTGGTGGATGTCGTCGTAGAAGAAGACCAGGTCGCCGGGCTGGAGGTTGGCCCGGTCGACGTGCGGGCCGTCGTTCCACTGGTCCTGGGAGATCCGGGAGAGCTTGACGCCCGCCGCGCGGTAGGCGGCGCCGGTGAGGCCGGAGCAGTCGAAGCTGTTGGGGCCGGTCATGCTCCAGCCGTAGGGCTTGCCGAGCTGTGCCTGGGCGAAGGCGATGATGGTCGCGGCCCGGCCGCTGGCCGCCGGCACCGGGGCGTTCATGTCCGGGCGGTCGGCGGAGCGGGAGGCGCGGTCCTTGGCGGCCGCGGTGGCGGCCTGCTGGGCCTCGGCCTTGGCCTTCTCGGCGTTCTGCTGGGCGTTGATCTTGGCGCGGTCCTCGGCGCTGAGCTTGTTCAGCATCGCCTGGGCCTGGGCCAGCTTGCCCTGGATGTCCTTCTTCTGCTCCGCCAGCTGCGTGCCGACCGAGTCGAGCGCGGCCAGGGTGGCGGTGGCCTCGGCGCGGTCCTGGTCGAGCTTGCGCTGCTCGTCCTGGGCCTGCTTGAGCAGGTTCGCCTGGGATTCGGAGACCTGGCTCTGCACCGCGGCGCGCTCCAGGTAGGCGGACGGGTCGGAGTCGAGCATCAACTGGACCGACGCGTCTATGCCGTTGCTGCGGTACTGGTCGGCGGCGACCGCGCCGAGCCGGGTCCGCAGCTCGTTCATCGCCTCCTGGCCGCGGGCGACCTTCTCCTGGATCAGGTTGGCCTCGCCCTGGAGCTTCTGCTGCTTCTCCTGGAAGCCGTTGAACTTCTCGATCGCCTGCTCGGCGTCCTCGTTGAGCTGGTCGACCTGTTCCTTGACGGAGGCGAGGCTCGGGGTCGGCTCGGCGTGGGCGGTGCCGGAGGCGAGGACCGCGCCGCCGGCCGCCATGGCCGTGGTGAGGACCGCCATGCGGGCCCGGCTCGGCGGGTTGGGCTTGCGACGCTTTCCCATGACGGTCGCCCTCCTTCGGGGGAATCTGGGGACGGTCCGGACGGGGCGGGGGACGGCTCGGCCGGGACCGGGGACAGCGAAGGCGGGCAGGGCGAGCAACGGGGGGGTGCTGCCCCGCCCACCTTCTTCGAAGTAACTTAATAGATGAGGGCCCGGGTTCCGCAATCCCCCTGATCATGACGATTTGACGGCATGACGGGACATCGATCGCGTTCCGTGCCATCGGCGTTGACCTCGGACGCCGCCGCTCGCCGGCGACGGCCCGGGACCGCCCCGCCCGCCGCGGCCACCGACCGTCGCCGCCACCCCTCCCCGCCCCTCCGCCTCCCCGGTCGCCCCCCGGTTGCCACCCGTCACGACACCCCCTCCCGCCCCTGGTGTCACCTGCGCCGACACCCCATGACACTCCCCGTCGCGGCGAGTGCCCGAGATCGGCCCGACCGAGGGAAAGGTCACACGGAATCCCCCTCCTGCGGGCCTGCGAACGGGCGCTAACCTGCGCACATGAAGGTCCCGCCCGAAGGGCTCCCCCTCGCAGCCGAGTTCCCGGCCGCGCACCGTGAGCAGTGGCAGCAGCTCGTCCAGGGCGTGCTGCGCAAGTCCGGTGCCGAGCCCGAGGACGGCCCCGCCGCCGAGCAGGCGCTCACCACCCGGCTCCAGGACGGGCTGAGCGCCCACCCGCTGTACACCGCCGAGGACACCGCCGCCGCCCCGGGCTACCCGGGCTTCCCGCCGTTCGTGCGCGGCAGCCGGCCGCAGGGCTCCGCCGTGGCCGGGTGGGACGTCCGCCAGCGGCACGCCGACCCGGACCGCCGGCGCACCAACGACGCCGTGCTGGCCGACCTGGAGCACGGCGTGAGCTCGCTCTGGCTGGAACTCGGCGGCGCGGGCCTCCCGGTGGACGCCCTGCCCGAGGCACTGACCGGGGTGTACCTGGACCTGGCTGCCGTAGCGCTCGACGCCGGACCCGAATTCACCGACGCCGCCGAGCAGTTGTTCCGGCTGTACGAGGAGCGCGAGGTCTCCCCCGGCGCCGCCGCCGGCAACCTCGGCGCCGACCCGCTCGGCCTCCAGGCCCGCACCGGTCAGAGCGCCCGCACCGGGACGCTGCTCGCCGAGGCCACGACGCTGGCCGCCCGCTGCGCCGCCGGGTACCCCGGCCTGCGCGCGCTCACCGTGGACGCCCTCCCGTACCACGAGGCCGGCGCCTCCCCCGCCCAGGAGCTGGGCTGCTCCCTGGCCACCGGCGTCGCCTACCTGCGCGCGCTGACCGCCGCCGGACTCTCCGTCGACGACGCGCTCGGCCAGCTGGAGTTCCGCTACGCCGCGGACGGCGACCAGTTCCTCGGCATCGCCAAGTTCCGTGCCGCGCGCCGCCTCTGGGCCCGGGTCGCCGAGGTCTCGGGGGCCGGCGCGGCGGCCTCGGCTCAGCGTCAGCACGCCGTCACCTCCCTGGTGATGATGACCGCCCGCGACCCGTGGGTGAACATGCTGCGCACCACCATCGCCTGCCTGGCCGCCGGGGTCGGCGGCGCCGACTCCGTCACCGTGCTGCCCTTCGACAGCGCGCTCGGCCTGCCGGACGCCTTCGCCCGCCGGATCGCCCGCAACACCCAGGCGATCCTGCTGGAGGAGTCCCACCTGGCCCGGGTGATCGACCCGTCCGGCGGCTCCTGGTACGTCGAGCAGCTGACCGATGAGCTCGCGCGGGCCGCCTGGGCCTGGTTCCAGGAGATCGAGCGGGCCGGCGGCCTGCGCGCCGCCCTGGAGTCCGGCCTCATCGGCGAGCGGATCGCCGCGACCTGGGCGGAGCGGTCCGTGCGGCTCGCCAAGCGGCGCGAACCGATCACCGGCGTCAGCGAGTTCCCGCACCTGGACGAGCAGCCGCTGGTCCGCGAACCGGCCCCGGCCGCGCCCGGCGGCGGGCTGCCGCGAGTGCGCCGCGCCGAGGCCTACGAGGCGCTGCGGGACCGCTCGGACGCCCGGGTCGCCGTCGACGGCGCCCGCCCGGCCCTCTTCCTCGCCTCGATCGGCAACGCCTCCGCGCACACCGCGCGCACCACCTTCGCCGCCAACCTGTTCCAGGCGGGCGGCATCGCGACGGCCTCGGCCGAGTCCGTCGACCCGGCGGCCTTCGCCGAGGCGTTCCGGGCCTCCGGCGCCACCGTCGCCTGCCTCTGCTCCAGCGACGCGCTGTACGCCGAGCACGCCTCGCCCGTGGCCGAGGCGCTCAAGGCGGCCGGCGCCAGGCGGGTGCTGCTCGCCGGACGGCTCGGCGAACTCCCCTCCGGAGTGGACGAGTTCATCTTCGCGGGGGGCGACGCGATTGCCGTCCTGACCTCCCTCCTCGACCAGATCACCGGTGCGGACGGCACCGACGAGACCAAGGTGGCGGCCCGATGATCCCCGACTTCACCGGAATCGGGCTGGACGGCGGCGCGGGCACCGCCGACGGCGCCGTCAGTGACGACCAGTGGCAGGCCGCCTGGCGGCAGTCCACCGGCAAGGACGTCGACGAGCTGCTCTGGGACACCCCCGAGGGCATCGGCGTCAAGCCGCTGTACACCGGCGCCGACCTGGCCGGCCTGGACTTCCTGGAGACCTACCCGGGCATCGCCCCGTACCTGCGCGGGCCCTACCCGACCATGTACGTCAACCAGCCCTGGACCGTCCGCCAGTACGCGGGCTTCTCCACCGCCGAGGAGTCCAACGCCTTCTACCGCCGCAACCTCGCGGCCGGCCAGAAGGGCCTGTCGGTCGCCTTCGACCTGCCGACCCACCGCGGCTACGACAGCGACCACCCGCGCGTCACCGGCGACGTCGGCATGGCGGGCGTCGCCATCGACTCGATCTACGACATGCGCCAGCTGTTCGACGGCATCCCGCTGGACAAGATGTCCGTGTCGATGACCATGAACGGCGCCGTGCTGCCGGTCCTCGCGCTGTACATCGTCGCGGCCGAGGAGCAGGGCGTACCGCCCGAGAAGCTCGCGGGGACCATCCAGAACGACATCCTCAAGGAGTTCATGGTCCGCAACACCTACATCTACCCGCCGCAGCCGTCGATGCGGATCATCTCGGACATCTTCGCGTACACCTCGCAGAAGATGCCCCGGTACAACTCGATCTCCATCTCCGGCTACCACATCCAGGAGGCCGGTGCGACGGCCGACCTGGAGCTCGCCTACACCCTCGCCGACGGCGTGGAGTACCTGCGCGCGGGCCTGGACGTGGGCCTGGACGTGGACGCCTTCGCGCCGCGGCTGTCGTTCTTCTGGGCGATCGGCATGAACTTCTTCATGGAGGTCGCCAAGCTCCGCGCGGCCCGGCTGCTGTGGGCCAAGCTGGTCAAGCAGTTCGACCCGAAGAACCCCAAGTCCCTTTCACTGCGCACCCATTCGCAGACCTCGGGCTGGTCGCTCACCGCCCAGGATGTTTTCAACAACGTCACCCGCACCTGCGTGGAGGCGATGGCGGCGACCCAGGGCCACACCCAGTCGCTGCACACCAACGCCCTGGACGAGGCACTCGCGCTGCCCACCGACTTCTCCGCCCGCATCGCCCGCAACACCCAGCTGCTGCTCCAGCAGGAGTCGGGCACCTGCCGGGTGATCGACCCGTGGGGCGGCTCCGCGTACGTCGAGAAGCTGACCCACGACCTCGCCGCGAGAGCCTGGGAGCACATCCAGGAGGTCGAGGCCGCCGGCGGCATGGCCAAGGCCATCGACGCGGGCATCCCCAAGCTGCGCGTCGAGGAGGCCGCCGCCCGCACCCAGGCGCGGATCGACTCCGGCCGCCAGCCGGTGATCGGCGTCAACAAGTACCGGGTGGAGAACGACGAGCAGATCGACGTGCTCAAGGTCGACAACTCCTCGGTGCGCGCCCGCCAGATCGAGAAGCTGCGCCGGCTGCGCGAGGAGCGCGACGAGACCGCGTGCCAGGACGCGCTGCGCGCGCTGACGGCGGCCGCCGAGGCCGGTCCGCAGCGCGGCGGCTCGCTGGACGGCAACCTGCTGCACCTGGCCGTCAACGCGGCCCGCGCCAAGGCCACCGTCGGCGAGATCTCGGACGCCCTGGAGAAGGTGTACGGCCGCCACTCCGGCCAGATCCGTACCATCTCGGGTGTGTACCGAGACGAAGCGGGCCCGTCGGCCTCCCTCCAGCGCACCCGCGACCTGGTCGAGCGGTTCGAGCAGGCCGAGGGCCGACGACCGCGCATCCTGGTCGCCAAGATGGGCCAGGACGGCCACGACCGCGGCCAGAAGGTGATCGCCACCGCCTTCGCCGACCTCGGCTTCACGGTGGACGTCGGCCCGCTGTTCCAGACCCCGGCCGAGGTCGCCCGCCAGGCCGTCGAGGCGGACGTCCACATCGTCGGCGTGTCGTCGCTGGCCGCCGGGCACCTGACCCTGGTGCCCGCGCTGCGCGCCGAACTCGCCGCGGCGGGACGGGAGGACATCACCATCGTGGTGGGCGGAGTCATCCCGCCGCAGGACTTCGACGCCCTGTACGAGGCCGGCGCGGCGGCGGTCTTCCCGCCGGGAACGGTCATCCCGGACGCGGCGTACGACCTGCTGAAGTCCCTGGCGGCCGATCTCGGCCACGAGCTGTGACCGCCTGATCCCATGCCTCCGCGGACGATCGACCTCGACAGCTACGTGACGGGTGTCCTGGACGGCTCGCGCGCCTGGATCGCGCGCGCCGTCACCCTCGTCGAGTCCTCCCGGCCCGACCACCGCGTGCTCGCGCAGCAGCTGCTCCAGCGGCTGCTGCCGCACGCGGGCGGCGCCGTCCGGGTGGGCATCACCGGGGTGCCCGGTGTCGGCAAGTCGACCTTCATCGACTCCTTCGGCACCATGCTCACGGGCCAGGGCCACCGGGTCGCGGTCCTCGCCGTCGACCCGACGTCCAGCCGGACGGGCGGCTCCATCCTCGGCGACAAGACCCGGATGGAGCGCCTCGCCGTCGACCCCGCCGCGTTCGTCCGGCCGTCCCCGACCTCGGGGACGCTCGGCGGGGTCGCCAAGGCCACCCGGGAGTCCATGGTGGTGATGGAGGCGGCGGGCTACGACGTCGTCCTCATCGAGACGGTGGGCGTCGGACAGTCCGAGACGGCGGTGGCGGGGATGGTCGACACCTTCCTGCTGCTCAGCCTGGCACGGACCGGCGACCAGCTCCAGGGCATCAAGAAGGGCGTGCTGGAGCTGGCGGACGTCATCGCCGTCAACAAGGCCGACGGCCCGCACGAGCGCGACGCGAAGGCGGCCGCTCGCGAACTCGCGGGCGCGCTAAGGCTGTTGCAGCCCGCGGACGCGGCGTGGACCCCGCCCGTGCTGACCTGCAGCGGCCGCGACGGCGCGGGGCTGGACATGCTGTGGGAGCGACTGCAGCAGCACCGCAAGGTCCTCGATGCCACAGGCGCGCTGGCCGCCAAGCGCCGCGACCAGCAGGTCGAGTGGACCTGGTCCATGGTGCACGACCAGCTCTACGCCCGCCTCCACGAGAACCCCGAAGTGCGGCGCCTGACCCCCGAGTTGGAAACCCAGGTCCGCGCCGGCACGCTGCCCGCCGGATTGGCCGCCCAACAGATCCTGGACGCCTTCTTCGGCTGACCCAGAGCTCGGAGGCCGAGCGCCGTGCCCCACCCCCGCGTGGGACACGGCGCTTCGTCGGTGCGGAGTACTCGAACGACAAGTCCGCGATCTCCTACTGGGCCTCCGGCACGATCCCCGGGCCGAGGTGCAGGAGGTCGTCCGGGAGGCCTGCTCACGTCGACTCAGGCGCCCGGTGACGCCCGAGGAGACCGGCTTCGGTTCCAGTGACGGGACGGGACACAGCCATGGCGTGCCGTCCGATCTGATGTCGATCGGAAGGTCCGACATGGATCCCCCACGCCGTGGCGTACACCACGTCCACAAGCTCCTTGCCGTCTGGGACGGCCTGCCGGCTCGCGGCCAGGGCGAGACGGCAGACGTCGTCGCCCTCGCCCGGAGTCGTGGCGTGCTGGTCGAGATCGTCTGGCCGGAGGGACCCTGCTGCTAACCGTGTCACATCGGCTTCTCGCCAAGAACGGCCCGCAGCCAGTCCAGGGAATCAGTAGCCAGGATGGCATCGGCGAGATCATTCGCGGTCTTCGTGGTGAGCCGGCCACGGCTGTTGTCGATCCATCGCTGCGCGTTCGCATAACCCTGCGCCTTGTACTCGACACCCTGGATCATGCACTCCAGCTTGTCCGCGTCCCGGGCACAGACCGCCTCCAACGACTCCTTCGACTCGTACTCCGCGACGAGATCCCGAATGGTCGAGGCCAGGACGTCCGGCATTCCATCGACTTGGTCGGCCGTCACCGCCACCGGATCCGCACTCGGCGCGTACTTCTTGCCCAGGTGGTTGACGTCCCCGGTGCGCGCTTCCTGGGAATCGTGCCAGACCGCCAGGAACGCGGCCTGCGCCGGATCGGCGCCTTCGAGCTTGGCGATGACCGAGGCGATCAGGGCGGTCCGCCAGGAGTGCTCGGCGACCGACTCGGGGTCGCGGACACCGGCCATCCACCAGCCTGTGCGCTTGGTCTGCTTGAGCGTCCCGGCTTCGAACAGGAACCTCGCCACCGCGTTCAGGTCCTCCGTCACTGTCCGGCTCCTCTCACGCCTCGGCAAGGCGGATCGCATAGTGAATGCTTTCGAGTTCTCGTCGCCCGCGTCGCGAGACCTCCTGGCTATCCAACATCATGGGCAGCCGCTCGCGAAGGGCGTTAGCCGCGGTTCCGAAGCGCAGCAGGTTCGGTCGAACCTGGAGCAGGGACCAAACGGTGTGGACGTTGAGCTCCACGTATCCATGCTGAGGTGCGAGGCCCTCGGCAAGGTGTGCCAGGAGCTTGTCACCCGACCATGGGCCCGGCTTCGGCGCACCGATGAAGTCGTCGGAGAGTTCGAGGTACGCGACTTCGCCGATCCAGTACGCCCAGTAGTTGAGGTTCGCGATCGCGCCGGCTTCATCGGCGAGGGCTGTGTCGATGAAGTGGTTGATGCGGTCCCGGTCCCCGTGGCGAGCGGACACCATGGCTACGGAGCGAGCGTTGAGCCAGCGGGCCAGCCAGTCGCCAGGTTGCTCGTTTAGCTGCTGCTGAGCGACCCACTCCCGTGTGTCGGTTCGATCGTCGTACCCCGCAAGGTAGAGCGCTTGGCGCCGGACGAGGAATTGGTCCGCTCCCCGAGCTTCGGCAGCGGTACGCCGGATGTTCGTGAAGAACCGCGCGCGGTCCTCTGCGGAGAGTTCCGGCCCGACCGGCACCGGCCCCCTTCGTGCACGTGGCGGCTTCGGAAGCGAGTGAATTGCCTTCGGCGCCAACCCACTGAGAGGCCATGCCAGGATCTCGACAAGGTCCCGTCGCATCACCACTGATCCGATCAGACTCTCCCGAGCATACGTCTCCTCCGTGAGCATGTCGGCCAGGAGCATGTCGGCCTCGAACGCCCGCTCCAATGTCTGGATGAGCACGGGTGCCGTGCCCATGCGCAGAAGCCGACGGCCAAGCATGAGCACCTGACCGACAGGCACGGCCGTGAGCGGACGTCGCCCACTCTCCCACCCCGCGATCGTGTCTGCCGAGACCGTCAGATTCACTGCGAACTCCTCCTGGGTAAAGCCGAGCTGCTCTCGTATCACCCGGAAGACGTACCCAGCGATGCTGACCGCGCGCGAGCACAGAGGCCTTCCCTGACCGCCAGTCAGGGATGCACCTGGGGTCGACCTCATGAAAGCCCCCAACTTCGGGAATTCGCGCCGGCTACCCGTACCGGCGGTCACTTCACGGCCTGATCTCGACTCTGTAGCGTCTTGCATGCCAGAGCGGCAAATCCTCCCAACGACAATACACAGGAGGAAAGTTGAGCATCATTACCGATCTCCTACCCATCGCCCCCTGGGGCTTCGGGCGCATGATGCCCTTGCGAAACGGCGAGCCGTCGCGGTGGCAGTACGCGGGCCTGGACCCGGAGACCCAGACCGGCCGGTGGTTCGGCGAGGACGGGAGCATGACCCCTGCCGAACTCGGTAAGCACGGCACGTCCGTGAACACCTACCCGCCGACCCAGCAGGGCAAGGACGGCAAGGTGGACGGCGACTCCGGCCACGACGCTTCGCAGGACTGAGAGGCAGGACCATGAACGGACACCCGGTGCTCGTTTCCACCGAGCACGAGGACCCGACAGCCGATCTCGTCATCGCGGAGCTGAACCGGCGCCGGGTGCCCGTTCTGCGGCTGGACCCCGGGAAGGACCTCCCCGGAATCGCCACCCTCGCGGCTCGATTCGGCGCCGGCGGGCTGACGGGGACGCTACGCGCCGGCGACCGAGCGGCCGAACTCGGCAGGGTGCGCGCGCTCTACCACCGCCGGCCGAGTCCTCATCTTCATCTTCCCGGCACCGAAGATCAGGCCGACCGCTTCGCGGCGAACGAAACGCGCCGAGGCCTGGGCGGCGTGCTCGCGGCACTGCCTGAATGCCTCTACCTGAGCCATCCACAGGCCATCGCCCGAGCCGAGTACAAGCCCGAACAACTTACCGTCGCAGCACGGTTCGGGCTACCCGTGCCCGAAACCTTGATCACCAATGATCCAGTCACGGCGAGGTCGTTCGCATCCGGTCGGCCTACGATCTACAAGCCCCTCCATGCCGGCCCCTACCATGTCGGCGGTGAATCTGCGGGTATCTGGGCAGCAGTGGTCGACCCGGTGGACATCGACAACCGGGTGACCGGCTGTACCCACTTGTTCCAGGAGCAGGTGGCCAAGGTCTCCGACGTCAGGGCGGTGGTCGTGGGCGATCGGGTGTTCTGCTCGCTGATCAGGGCCCCGGAGGGCGTGGTGGACTGGCGCAGCGCGTACCGTCACCTCACCTACGAGGCGGTTGAGTGCCCTGAATCGGTCCGGTCGGCTCTGCTGCTCTTCCTCCGCGAATTCGGCCTGAAGTTCGGCGCGTTCGACTTCGCGGTGACCGCCGATGGCGAGTGGTGGTTCCTGGAATGCAACCCCAATGGCCAGTGGGCATGGCTTGAGCATGCGGCCCAGCTGCCGATCACGACCGCGATTGCCGACCTTCTGGAGAACGGAGAGGCCGCATGATCGACGTGCCGTCCGAGGGTCTGAGGGCGAAGCTCGTCGCCCAGCTCAAGGAGGAGGGGGTGATCCGTAGCCCCGAATGGGAGGCGGCGATGCTGGCCGTCCCACGTGAAGCGTTCCTCGCGGGCGGGTGGTTCGAGCACGACGATGGCGGGTGGTACCGGTCCGCCTCGCTCACCGACGAGCCGGGACTGATCCGGCGCGTATACGAGGACGACAGCCTGGTGACTCAACTCAGCGGTGTGATCTTTCCGTTCCAGTTGGACGGACGCCTTCTGCAAGCGCCCACGTCCTCCTCCACCATGCCGGGCCTCGTGGTCCGCATGCTTCAGGACCTCCAGGTGTCGGAAGGCGTGTCAGTCCTGGAAATCGGCACCGGGACTGGCTACTCCACCGCCCTACTGACGCACCTCCTCGGTGACGAGCAGGTGACCTCCATCGAAGTCGACCCGGACGTCTCCGGGCGGGCCGGCGCGGCTCTCGGAGGGCTCGGCTACTGGCCGAACCTCGTCGTCGGCGATGGACTCGTAGGCCACCCGGCCGATGCGCCGTACGACCGCTTGATCGCGACGTGCGAGGTACACACCATCCCGACGCAGTGGATCGAGCAGACCAAGCCTGGCGGCGTGATCCTGGCCACCGTGGGTGGCTGGATGCACTCCTCGGAGCTGGCCCGGCTCACGGTCCAGGAGGACGGGACGGCTGTCGGCCGGTTCCTCGGGGGCGAGGTCTCCTTCATGTTCGCCCGGCCCCACCAGCCGCCGCCCCTCGGGCTGTTGCCGGACCTGGACTCGGGTGTTGCCCGGGACGCCACGTACGGGCCGGAGGCCCTGGACGACTGGACGGCTCGCTTCGTCGCCCAGATCGCCGCGCCCCGGGCTCAGAAGCTCATGCTGCACCGCGACGGCCTGGACGAATACCTCCTGATCGATGTCGGAGCCGGATCGTGGGCGGTGCTCTCCCCGGCGACGGGCGGCTGGATGGTCCGTCAGGGCGGCCCGGACCGGCTGTGGGACGACATCGAGAAGTACCTCTCGCAGTGGTACACCGACGGCGCACCACCGCTGGAGTGCTTCGAAATCACCGTGACTCCGCAAGCACAGACGATCAGCTGGACGAACGAGCCTCAGCACTAAGGTGAGTCGACGACAGCCGAACAGTGCCAACAGGTTCGGGCCCTCCTCAACAATCACCGCTTCGCGTCAACCACGCGGATCCTGGTCGAGAGCCCATCCGGCCGCTTGCTCCCGGCCCCCTCTGCTCGCCCGCCGGCACTGGATTCCGGAGCAACCAGTACCCCGTGAGCGCGTCCGGCTGCAGTGGCAGCTGGACGCGCCGGATGCCCTCCTGGACGGGAGTGGCAAGGCACCCATCGACTACGGCTCTTGGCCGCTCCACAAGAGACTCGGTGCTGCGCGCGAGGACAGCCTTTCACGTGTTCTGACTGGGCCTCGGAATGGATCCGCTGACCTACGTGACCGACATGCTCACCGTGGCCGTCTTCGACGCCGAGCTGTTCGACGAGATGTTCCAGCGGATCCTCTCCACCAACGACGAAGGCCACCGAATCGGGCTGGAAGTCGCCACGGGACGCTCAACCGGCATTCCCTTCACCGCGGATCAGGCGGATCGCCTCGCCTGCTCCGAGCCGATGCAGCCCGCCGGCGCGACGCTCCTGCGACTGGCCTGGCGGCACCAAGACGTACTCCTCCAACGTTCCGACGCTGGAGGATCCGGGGACGCACATGACCTCCGAGGGTCTGCGGGTGAAGCTCGTCGCCCGCCTCAAGAAGCAAGGAACGATCCGCAGCCCCGTGTGGGAGGCGGCGTCAAGGACCTGGATGAGCGTGCCTCAGCACTGGAGTGATTCGTGGGAGAGTGGGACGAGCCGCTGGAGTTGTGGGCTGCCTGCCGGGAGGCTCTCCGCCGTCCGGTCGGCGAGCTGAAGGCGGTCCGACTGGACGGCCGACAAGTCGCCTCGCACGTCGACCCGTCCGCACCTCGTCTGATTCTGCGGTGGGACGGCGTGGAGTGGGTTCCGGAGACCATTGCGAACGGCTACGCCACCGCCCAGCGCATCGTGCACGGCATCCGGGGCGACGGGACGATGTGATAGGGGGTCTTGGGCACTGCTGTCATGCGCGACGACAGTTGGGCGGCTCGGACGGGTCACTTGTACAAGGCACGCAGCGTTCCGTGGATGAACGACGCGAAGGAGGCCGCGCCTTCGTGCACTCCGTCGTGGCCCTCGGCGACCTCGTAGGTCTTCCCGCCCTTCGCCGCCGGGCCGATGAAGGAGTAGATGTACCCCTGATGGGCCATGAACACGACGCAGCCGTCGAGCGACTGCCCGGGAGCCGACTCCTCCAGGATCTCCCGGGCGTGATCCTTGATCCCCAGGATCTCCGGGAACGCGTACGTCTCCCCCCGCAGCGCGGAGAACCCGCCGCCGCCGGCGAGTGCCAGGAACTCCCGGTAGTCCTCGGGGAGGGCGACTCCCTGATCCTCCTCGACCAGCGAGATCTGCTCCGGGGTCAGGCCGACCGCCCCCTTCAGTGATTCGGGGAACGCACTCAGAATCCCTGCCGTCACACCCATGTGCCCCGCACCTCAGAACGTCGTGGAACCGCCCCCGAACAGGACCATGATCCCGCAACGACGTCCCGGTCAGCCCCGGCGGACGGCCTGGCGGGTGCGGCGGGCGAGGCGGTGGGCGCGCTGGACGGCGACGAAGGCGGGCATGGAGTCGGCCTGGGTGAGGCGGTACTTGAGGCGGAGCTGGGGGCTGAGGCCGCTCTGCGCCTCGGGGCCGATGGCCCGCAGGAGGCGGGTGACGTGCTGCTGGTAGGCGGCGCGGTAGGCGCGGTCGCCGTCCGGGACGGTCCAGAAGAACATCGGGATCTCCTCGACCAGGCAGTTGCGGTCGTAGGCGCGCAGGTGGTCGGCGAAGGCCGGCTCGGGGCGGGCGAGCAGCCATTCGCGGACGAGTTCCATCGAGCGGACGCGGTCGACCAGGCCGCGCGGGTCGGTCTTCTTCTGGGTGATGGAGAGGTCGCCGTCCTCGCGCACCCGCCAGTGGTAGATCGGGTCGGCGAGCACGTCGACGCGTTCGGCGAGGAAGTGGTGGGGCACGCTGACCGGGGCGTCCTCGTACAGGATGCCCTCGGGGTAGAGCAGGCCGGCGCCGTCGAAGAAGGTGCGCCGGTAGACCTTGTTCCAGGCGGTGCGGTCGGTGACCAGGGCGGGCAGTTCGCCGACGTGGGTGCGCAGCCGGGTCTCGCGGAACGGGCGGCGGTGGCCGTGCGAGGGGCTGAGGCCGGTGGTGCGCAGGCGCAGCGCGTTGCCGGCGGCGAAGTCGGAGCCGGTCTCGTCGAGGGTGCCGATCATCAGCTGGTAGGCGTGCGGCGGCAGGGTGTCGTCGCTGTCGACGAAGGCCAGGTACTCGGTGCCGGGGGTGAGGTGGCGCCAGCCGGTGTTGCGGGCGGCGCCGAGGCCCTGGTTGCGCTGCTGGACCAGTCGGAAGCGCGGGTCCCGTTCGGCGTACTCCTTGGCGATGGCGGGGCCGTCGTCGGTCGAGCCGTCGTCGACCAGGACGCACTCGAAGTCCTCGAACGTCTGGGCCGCGATCGAGTCCAGGCACTCCCCGAGGTAGCGCTCGACATTGTAGATCGGGACGACGAGGGAGAGACGCGGGGCCATCGGGCGCCCTTTCGCTCAGGAGCGGACGGGCCGGGAGGCCGTCGACCGCCGGTCACCGACAGTGGCCCGAGCATACGGACCGTATGCGACCCGTGGGCGAACGGCGGGTTGAATCGAGCGAGCGGATGGGTGCATCCATCGGTCCGTCGGCCGCGTCCGACGGCAACCCGCCCGGACGGGCGGCCCCTTGGGGCGCAAGGGGAAGGCCCCGGACCGCCCGACCGGTCCGGGGCCTTCCCTCACCCGCTGCGGGTCAGGCGCTCTTGACGGCCGCGAAGCGGTCCGAGACGTCCTGCCAGTTGACGACGTCCCACAGGCGGGTGACGTAGTCCGGGCGGACGTTGCGGTACTGCAGGTAGTAGGCGTGCTCCCAGGCGTCGAAGGCGAGCAGCGGGGTGGTGTTCTGGCCGACGTTGCCGTGGTGGTCGTAGACCTGCTCGACGATCAGGCGCTGACCGAGCGGTTCCCAGGACAGGATGCCCCAGCCGGAGCCCTGCACGCCGGTGGTGGCGGTGGTGAGCTGCTTCTTGAAGGCCTCGAAGCTGCCGAAGTGCTCGGTGATGGCGTCGGCCAGCTCGCCCTCGGGGCGCTCGCCGCCCTCGGGCGAGAGGTTCTGCCAGAACAGCGAGTGCAGCACGTGGCCCGACAGGTGGAACGCGAAGGTCTTCTGCAGGCCGACCAGGCCGCCGAACTGCTCCTTGTCGCGGGCCTCGGCCAGCTGGTCGAGGGTGTCGTTGGCGCCCTTGACGTACGCGGCGTGGTGCTTGGAGTGGTGCAGCTCCAGGATCTCGGCCGACATCGCCCGCTCCAGCGCGGAGTAGTCGTACGGCAGGTCGGGAAGCGTGTAGGTGCCCATCAGGCAACGGCCCCTTTCGGCGGGTTGAACGGTGGTGATCGTGCCGGGACAACACTATTGCGTATCAGTTGCAAGAACGAAGCATGGGCTCCTGCTTATTCCTCACACCCCGTCGGGCACAATGGCCGCCGTTCGGCGCGCCGGCCGGAAAGGGGTGGGTGACCGCGGCGGGGCGGTGGCGGCACCGGGCACCCGGCGGGTGATGCGGGCCTGACGCCCGTACGGTCCCCGGCCCGCGCGTGACTCCCGGTCGGGTCCGGAACCTCCACGGACCCGGCACGCGGGGCGGACCTGACAACGTTTCGGTCTCGCCGCCCGGCAATCCTTTCCCGGGGCTTCCCTCCGCGTTCTCCGTTGTGCCATTTTACATGTCACACAGCAAGGCCCGTGCGCCCCACGCAGCACGGCTCCCCCACCCTCAACGGCCCCGGAGGCCCCCACAGATGCGTCCCTCCTCGATAGCGAAGGACGCCGCGCGCAGACTGCCCGCGCTCGGCACCGCGCTCCTCCTCTCGCTCGGCCTGTTCGCGCCGGCCGCCCAGGCCGCCGGCACCCCCGGCTCCGCACCGGCCGGGAGCCCGGCCGCCCCGGCCGCACCCGCCGCCTCGGCCGGGAAGGCCGCGCCGCGCACGATCCCCGTGCCCAAGTCCCCGGACACCCCCGAGGACGCCCGCCCGCTCGCCTCGGACCCGCGGGCCAAGGCCACCGCCCCGACGGCGGGCAGCTCCGTCGGCGCCGCCAAGTCGGCCCGTCAGTTCTCGGCCGCGGCCGCCTGCGACGTCTCCGCCTTCACCGGCAAGTCCGGTGCCGCGCTGGTCCAGCAGGTCAAGTCGTCCGGCCTGGACTGCGTCAACACGCTGTTCCAGGTCACCGGCAACGACGCCAAGGGCGCCTTCAACGAGGCCCAGATGGTCACCGTCGCCAACGCCCTGCGCGACACCGCCGCCACCTACCCCGGCGACAACTCCACCTCCGCCGGGCAGCTGGTGCTCTTCCTGCGGGCCGGCTACTACGTGCAGTGGAACAACAAGGACGTCGTGGGCCCGTACGGCGACGGCCTCAAGAGCGCCATCCGCGGCGCGCTGGACGCCTTCTACGCCGCCCCGCACAGCAAGGACGCCACCGACGCCAACGGCGCCACCCTCGCCGAGGCCGTCACCCTGATCGACAGCGCCCAGGAGAACGCCCGCTACACCGGCGTCGTCAAGCGGCTGCTGAACGACTACACCGGCAGCTGGCCCGCCGCGATGACCAGCGCCGTCGCCAACACCGAGACCGTCATCGAGCGCGGCTTCGACCTGCCGGAGTTCGTCTCCGCCCTCCAGGCCGACCCGTCCTTCGCCACCACCGCGGCGTCCTTCGTGACCCGCAACAGCAGCCTGATCAACGGCGGCGACCTGGTCACCAAGATCGGCATCCAGCTCGGCAACCTGGTGGCCAACGACGCGCTGCGCGCCCAGGGCCGGCCGATCCTCAAGGACCTGATCAACCGCTACCCGCTGGTCGGCAACACCGGTCCGCTCACCATGAACCTGCTCTGGTTCGCGGAGAAGAAGGACGAGGGCAACTGTTCCCTCTACGGCACCTGTGACGTCCCGGCCAAGCTGGTCCCGCTGGTCCTCACCGTCGACCACACCTGCAACGCCAACCTGCGCATCCGCGCCCAGGACATGACCGCGCAGCAGCTCGCCGACACCTGCACCAGCCTGATCAACCAGGACGCGTTCTTCCACAAGGTCGTCAAGGACGGCGGCCCGGTCGCCAACGACAACAACACCAACCTCGAGGTCGTCGCCTTCGACGACTACTACAACTACAGCCTGTACGCCTGGGAGATGTACAAGATCGAGGTCGACAACGGCGGCATGTACGAGGAGGGCGACCCGGCCAAGGCCGGCAACCAGGCCCGCTTCATCGCCCACGAGGCCTCCTGGCTGCGCCCCCAGTTCCAGATCTGGAACCTCAACCACGAGTACACCCACTACCTCGACGGCCGCTACGACATGTACGGCGACTTCGAGGCCGGCATGACCACCCCGACCATCTGGTGGGTCGAGGGCCTCGCCGAGTACGTCTCCTACAGCTACCGCGGCGAGCACTACGACGCCGCGGTCGCCCAGGCCGCCAAGGGCACCTACACCCTGAGCACCCTGTTCGACAGCACCTACGACAACGCGGACTCCACCCGCGTCTACAACTGGGGCTACCTGGCCGTCCGCTACATGCTCCAGTCGCACCCGCAGGACGTCGACGCGCTGCTCGCCAAGTACCGCGCCGGCGACTGGAACGGCGCCCGCACCCTGCTGAAGACCACCATCGGCACCTCGTACGACGCCGACTTCGCCACCTGGCTCAAGCAGTGCGGCGCCGACAACTGCGGATCGCTGCCCACCAACCAGGCCCCCCTGTGCACCGCCGCCGACGCCCGGCAGTTCGACAAGAACTGCCGCCGCGACAACGTGGCCGCCACCACCGGGAACTACAGCTACAGCTTCCTGAACCTGCCGGCCGGCGTGAAGCAGCTGACCATCACCACCAGCGGGGGCACCGGCAACGCCGACCTCTACTACAACGCCGGCTCCTGGGCCACCACCGGCTCCTACACGGCCAAGTCCACCACCAGTGGCAACGGTGAGACCCTGACCATCACCAACCCGCCGGCCGGTTACGTCTTCTTCAGCCTCTACGCCCAGCAGGGCTTCGGCGGCGCGACCGTCACCACGACCTACAACTGACCGACCGCGTCACAGGCGCCGTACGCACCGTACGCGCGCACCGTACGCACGGAAGGGCCCCGCGGCTTCGCGGGGCCCTTCCGCGTTCCCGTCCCCTCCCCGTCCCCCTCCCCCGCCGCGAATATCCACGGGTTATAACGATTCGACCATCGAATAGATCGTCAACACCCCGTAAGAGATCGCATATTCCTCTGTCGAGGGGGTGTCCGGACGGCGAAGTTTCGGTTAGTGTCCATGAACAGATCAACCGGTTCGGCCTCCGGCAACGGAATGCCGAATAGTTCTGACGGCTCGGGTGCGGCATTCTCGCCGTACCCGCCAATCCCCGGAATGGAGAGTTAGTCATGAAGATGGTCAAGGCGCTCGTCAAGAAGTTCAAGAAGAACGACGACCTCGCGAACCACGCGTGGGTGCTGCACGTTATCTAACGTGGCCAGCCGCTGGCGGGGGCCCGGGTCGGCCGTGCCCCCGCCGGCGCCACGGCGCGTCCGGGATTCCCCCCGCGCGCCGTACCGAACGCACTGACCAGCCATTTCGCATTGGAGGCCGGATTCCCGTGGAAGAAATGGCGACGGCAACCGCGCGCAGCCATTCCATCGTGTTCGCCCCGAGGATTCAGGAGCTGCTGGCCAGGGACGAGAAGGTGTTCCGGATCGACCCGGCGAAGGTCGGCGTCTCGGACTCCCGACTGATGGCCGAAATCGTCGCGGCCCGCCCCGTCCTTTCCAACGAGCGCTCGGTCTACAAGCCCGCCGCCGGCTCCGACATCCCCCACGACAGCGCGACGCGCACCATCCGCGCACTGGGGCAGGACGCCATGGCGGGCATCCGCAAGCCCCCGCCGCCGGCGCGCGGCATGTCCGGCTCCTGGCCCTACGCCGGCACCTCCTACCTGCGCCGCTGGCTGTTCTCCGCCGACCCGCTGCCGGTCTCGCTGCTGTGGAAGCGCGGCGTCACCCGCTCCGACACCCTCTCCCGGCTCGCCGACCGCGCCGTGACCCGCTGGCCCGGCTCCGCAGACCAGGACGGCCGCACCGCACTCGCCGGGCTGATCCGCGACGCCGACGACCCGCTGGAGCGCAAGCAGGCCGTCGCGATGTACCGGCGGGCGACGGCCACCCTCTGCGACGGCGTGGCCGCGCTGACCGGCAACGCCCTGTGGCTGATGGGCCCGGAACGGGAACGGCCGGAGCACCGCGCCGACCTCACCGATGTCCTCTGGGAGACGCTGCGCCTGCTGCCGCCCGCCTGGATGCTGTACCGCAACGGCGGCGCGGCGTACACCGAACTCCACCCCGAGATCCGGCCCGAGGACGACGTCGCGCTCTTCCCGCTGCTGATGCACCGCCACCCGGACTACTGGTCCGACCCGCTGGAGTTCCGCCCCGGGCGCTGGGACGGCGTCACGGACCCGGAGAAGACGCCCGGGTTCATGCCCTTCGGCTTCGACGGCGCCCGCTGCTGGGCCAAGCACCTGATCGTGCCGCTGGCCGAGCAGCTGCTGACCGCGGCCCTGGACAACCGGCTGGTCGTCCGCAGCCCGCAGCAGGACGCGCAGGTGCCGCTGCGCTCCCTGCTCTCCGTACGGTTCGAGGCGCGGGTCGAAGCCTGACGCCCCGTCATCCCGGCATCCCGGCGCCACCGAACACCCCTGACACCACGGGACACACCATGGAATCGCCCACTCTGGCCGACTGGGTCGGCGACGTCGACGGCTTCACCGCCCGCCAGTGGCAGCGCGAGCCCGCGCTCTTCCCCCGGAAGGCCCCGGAGACCCCGGGGGCCCCGGCCGCGCCGGCCGGGCCGTTCGACCTCGACGAACTGGACGCCGCCTTCGACGGCGGGCTGCTGCGCACGCCCTACCTGGAGATGGTCCGCTCCGACAAGGTGACCATCCCGCCCGAGGCCTTCACGACCTCGCGCACCGTCAACGGCACGACGCACCACGGCTTCGCGGACCGCGCGAAGGTGCTCGCCCAGCTGCACCGCGGGGCGACACTGCTACTGCGCTGCGTCGACCAGTGGCACCGACCGACCGGCGAGCTGGTGGCCCGGCTGTCCGAGGAGCTCGACCGGCGGGTGGAGGCCTTCTTCTTCGTCACCCCGGCCGGCGGCCAGGGCCTCGCGGTGCACCGCGACGACGCCGACGTGTTCGTCCTCCAGGCCGCCGGGCGCAAGACCTGGTACGTCCACGACGCGCCGACGGCGGCGGACTGGCGGCTCGGCGAGCTCCCGGAGGACGAGCGCTCCCCGCTGCGCCTGCACGGCGTGCTCGAACCCGGCGGCGTGCTCTACATCCCGCGCGGCTTCGCGCACCGGGCGGTCGGCGCCGGGGGGCTGTCCGCCCACCTGTCGCTGACCGTCCGCGACCTCTCCGTGCAGGACCTGCGCACCGCCCTGGAAGGGCAGTTGGCCGAGGGCCTCGACCTGCCCGCCCGCCCACTCGGCGAGGCCGCGATCGCCGACGCCTGCGCCGCCCTGCTCGACCACGCCCGGGCGAGGCTCGACGCGCTCGGGCCGGCGGACCTCCTGCGCGCCGCCCGCGCCGCCCGGACCGGCACCACCCACGCGCCGGCGGCACCAGCGGCACCGGCCGACACCGTGGAGACCCTCGCTGCGGCCGCCCGCACCTGGGAGTCCGGGGCACCCGCCGACGGACGCACCGGACTCGCCGCCGTCGGCCGCACCTGGCGCCGGCTGCGCGGCGCCGCCGAGTAGCCCACGGCGGCGACGACGACCGCCCGGCGCACGGAATCCACTTCGATGATCCGACTGTCCGTCAGGGGTGGTCGGACCGGTCGAGGTTCGACCCGGGGATCCGACCCGGCCCCGACGACCGTTTCCCTTCTGCGGAGGGCGCTGGGGCAGACTGCCCACCATGCGATCAGATGATCAGAGAGGCGCCCTGCCCAAGCCCGTCCTGCCGGACCTCGCCGCCGCCCGCGCGATCGGCCCCGAGGCCGCCACGGAGGCCCGCTGGGAGGGACTCGTCCTGTCGTGGGAATGGATCCAGCACGACATCGGGCACGGCCCCGGAAGCTGCAACGACGGCCTGGTGCGCCTGCTGAAGGCCGCCCGCGCGGAGCCCCGGCTGCGCCGGCTCTTCCCCTGGACCAGCCACTACAACCTGCACTTCAGCCTGTCGACCTCGTTCCCGTGGGCAGCCGCGGGCGTGCCCTTCGCCGTGCCGCAGGACGGCGGCGGCTACCGGATCCACGGCCCGGGCGGCTCCGGGGTGCTCGGCACGCCCGCCACCGCGGAGGAGGCCGTCGCCCTGCTGGTCGAACACCTCCCGCCGGACCTCGGGCCGGTGTTCAACCACCCGGCGGACGGGCCGCGCTGAGGCCGCCGGGGTGGCAGCGCCCCGCACCGGGGGTCACGATGAAAGCCCGGCCACCTCCGGCCCCGGCCCGATCGGAGCGCGATGAGCGACCAGCACAACGTCGTCCTGCTGACCTTCCCCGACGCCGCCGCCTGGCGCCCGGCCTTCGACGAGGCGCAGCACCTGCCGGGCCTGCGGATGGTGGCGGCGATGGAACGCAGCGCCGACGGGCTGCTGGAGGTCGCGGACACCTTCACCAGGGGCGCGGGGGTGGCCACCGTCGGCTCGGGTGTGCTGGGCGGCCTGATCGGGCTGCTCGGCGGGCCGGTCGGCGTGCTGCTGGGCTTCGCAGCCGGCGCGGCGATCGGCAACGCGGCCGAGGAGCACCAGGCGAGCGAGGGCGGCGCCGGGCTGATCCTGCTCTCGCCCCGGGTGCCGGACGGCGGGGCGCTGCTCGCGCTGGAGGTCCGGGAGTCCTCGCCCGCCCCGGCGGACGAGCTGGCGGACCGGCACGGGGCCTCGGTCGAGCGGATCGACGCGCGCGAGTTCGCCGAGCAGGTCCGGGCGGCCGAGCAGAAGGCCGACGAACGGAAGGGCGACAAGCAGAAGGGCGACGAGCGGAAGGCGGACGGCGCGGGGGCCTCCTGAGCGCACCGGCCTCGCCGTCACTACCCCGCGCCGTCACACCCCGCCGTCACACCCCCGCCCGCCGTCACACCCCGCCGTCACACCCCCGCCCGCTGTCACTCCGCCCGCAGCGCGTCCACCGTGCGCGCCCGCGCCGCCCGTACGGCCGGGAGCAGGGCGCCGGCCAGGGCGATCAGCACGCCGCCGAGGGCGAGCAGGACCAGCACCGGGGTGCCGAACACGTCCAGCGCGGAGGCCGGGAAGGTCAGCCCGGCGCTGCGGCCCATCGCGGGCACCGTCAGGCCGTGCAGCAGCAGGCCCGCCGGCAGTCCGACCGCGCCGCCGACGGCCCCGACCGGGACCACCGAGGCGAGGACGGCGCCCACGGTCTGCGCCGGGGTCATGCCGAGCGCCTTGGTGACGCCCGTGTCCCGGGTGCGCTCGCGGATCTCCAGGACGACGGTGTTGAACACCCCGAGCCCGGCGACCACGAGCAGCAGCGCGGTCAGGGTGGCGGTGAGCGAGTTCAGTGCGGCGATCGAGCCGCTGGAGCCGTGCGGCCCGCCGGTGTCGGCGGTCATGTGCTCCGGGGCGAGCGCGGCGCCGAGGGCGGTGGCGTAGGCGGTCCGGTCGGTGCCGGGCTTCAGTTTGACGGCCCAGAAGTCCGGTGCGGGGGCCGTGCCGGGCGGGTAGCTGGCGGCGTCGGTGAACAGCTCGTTGGTCTGCACGTGCGGGTCGAAGACCTCGCCGACGATCCGGACGGTGACCGGCCGGCCGTGGCTCGTGAAGGTCACCCGGTCGCCGAGCCCGACGGAGGCCTCGGTCAGGAAGGTGGCCGGGGCGACGGCCTCGCCCGGGCCCCGGTACCAGCGCCCGGTGACCATCCGGTAGCCCGCCCAGGAGGAGTCGCCGTCGAAGGCGGTCACCGTGGTGCTGCCGGCCACCCCGGGGACGGTGACGTCCTCGGTGCCGTTGCCGAAGTACGCGGCGGTGCCGGGCCGGGCGTCCAGCGCCGCGGTGACGACGGCCCGGTCGGCCGGGACCGGCCTGCCCGCCGGAACCGCCCCGGGCGGGCCGTCCGGGCGTGTCGGGTGCACCACGAGGTCCCCGGCGTCCCGTGTCTTCGCCTGCTGCACCCAGCTCATCGTCCCGCCCATGCCCACCGCGAAGACGGCCGCCGCCGTGCCGAACAGCACCGCCGCGAGCATCCCGGCCGCGCGGGCCGGGCGGGCGAAGGGCTGGGCGAGGCCGAGGGTCAGCGGGCGGGGCAGCGGCAGCCGGGCGGCCAGTGCGGCGGCCCGGGTGGCGAACGCGTCCCGCCGGCTGCCGCCCGCCGTACGGCCGACGGCGAGCGCGTCCACCGTGCGCAGCCGTCCGGCCCGGGCCGCGGCGGCCCAGGCGACCAGGGCGACGGCGGCCAGGGTGCCGCCCGCCACGGCGGCGTCCACCCGGGGGGAGAGGCCCGAGGCGGTGGTGCCGTAGAGCGATCCGGTGGTGGCGAGCACCGGGACGGTCAGGGCGTTGCCCGCGACCACCCCGAGCAGGGTGCCGGCGCCGGCCGGGATCAGCGCCTGGGCGACGTACGCGCGCACCACCTGGGCGGGGGTGCAGCCGAGCGCCTTGAGCACGCCGATCCGCCGGGTGGCGGTGCCGACGGCGCCGGCCACCACATTGCCCGCGACCAGGACCGACATGGCCGTCCCGAGCAGGCCGAAGGCGACCATGAAGGGCAGGAACAGGGCGGTGTTGCGGTCCGAGCCCTGCTTGGCGGTCAGCCAGGACTGCGCGCCGGTGAGCGCCCCGCCGGGGGCGGCCGCGGCCACGGCGGCCCGGTCGGCGGCCATGGCGTCGGCGCTGCCGGTGTCCGTGAAGCGGTAGAGCATCTCGTAGCCGGGGGCGCTGCCGGGTGCGGTGAGGGCGGCGATGCCGTCCGGGGTCACCCAGGCGTCCGAGGTCCGGCTGACGGAACGGGCGAAGCCGACGACCCTGAGGGTGGGCGCGCCCGGCAGGCCGGGCAGCCGCAGGGCGCCGCCCGGTTGCCGGGGCTTGTCGCCGTACCCGGCCTCGATCACCACCTCGCCCGGCTGCTGCGGCCAACTCCCTTGGAGCAGAGTGACGTCGTCGACCCCGGCGGTGGCCGCGGCGCGGCCGGTGACGGTCATCGGCGCCATCGTGATCCCGGGCGGCAGGTCCGTGCCGGAGCCGGGCTCGGGGTCGACGGTGACGGTGCGGTACGGCCCGGCGGCGGCCGTCACCCCGGGGGCGTGCGCGGTGGCGGCGAGCTGGTCGGCGCTCGCCCGGGCGCCGTCGAAGCGCGCGGTGAGGTGGGCGCCGTGCTGGCCGACGAAGGCCTGCTCGAAGGGGGCCCGGGAGGCGACCAGCAGCGAGCCGCCGAGGACGGAGCAGGTGGTGGCCACCAGCGCGGCCAGTCCGACGGCGACGGACTGCGTCCGGCGCCTGCGCACACCCGCGCGCACGACCCTGCCGAGCGCGGTCATGACGCCACCGCCGAAGCCGAGTCCGCCTCGACCCGGCCGTCCCGCATCCGGACCGTCCGGGTGGCGCAGTCCTCGGCCAGGGCCAGGTCGTGGGTGACGAGCAGGACGGTCTGCCCGTCCTCGTGCAGGTCCCGGAACAGCTCCTTGACGTCCTCGCCGGCGGCCGAGTCCAGCGCGCCGGTCGGCTCGTCCGCCAGCAGCAGGGCCGGCCGGTTCATCAGCGCCCTCGCCACCGCGACGCGTTGGCGCTCGCCGCCGGAGAGCCGGCCCGGGTGGGCGCGGGCGTGCCGGTCGATGCCGAGCGCCTCCAGCAGTTCGGCCGCCCGGCGCCGGGCCTCGGCGCGCGGGACGCCGGCCAGTTCGCCGGCCAGCACCACGTTGTCGGCCACGGTGAGGTCGTCCAGCAGGTTGAAGAACTGGAACACCATGCCGATCGTGCCGCGCCGGTAGCGGGCCGAGGCCGCCTCGCCCAGTCGGTCCACCCGCACCCCGGCCACGGTGACCGTCCCGGCGCTGGGCCGGTCCAGCCCGGCGACCAGGTTCAGCAGGGTGGACTTCCCGCTGCCGGACGGGCCGAGCACGGCCACCGACTCCCCTGCCCGCACGCTCAGCGTGACGTCGTCCAGGGCCGCCCGGGCGCCCTCGTAGTGGCGGCTCACGCCGCTCAGTTCGATCACCGGATCGCTGCTCATGTCCCCGCTCCTGGTCGCTTCCCGTCTGGTGCCGCGACGAAGGTACGGACGGGCGGCGCGGGTCCGCGTCCGCCGACCGCCGCAGGTTCCGTACCGCGTCGGATGGACGGCCGCCGGCGTCATCCCTCCGGTGTAGTCGTGGGGAGTACCGGCCGCCCCCCGGCCGCGGGGCTGTCCCGCGGGGCCCGCGACCCCCACAATGTCCCGGTGATCAACCATCCGACGGTGCGCCGGCTGCGCGCGGCGGTCCGCCCGGCCGACGGCCCGGGCACCGCGCCACCGCCCCGGCCGACCCGGCGCGGCCAGGCCTTCGACGTGGCCCTGGCCCTCTTCCTCGCCTTCACCGGCGGGCGCTACGCGACCATCGCGGGCGGCCCGCACGGCACGGCGCCGTCCTGGCTGCTGCTGGTGGTGCCGCTCGTCCCGCTGCCGCTGGTCCTGCGCCGCCGCTACCCGCTGGCGGTGCTGTGGACGGTGCTGCCGGCCGCGCTGCTGGTCCGGCACCAGTCGCAGGACATCGCGTACTCGGCGGGCGTGGCGGTGGTCGTCGCCGCGTACAGCGCCGCCGCGTACGGGCGCCGCCCCCGGGCCCTGCTGCTCGGCCTGCCGGCCGCCACCGCCGCCCTGGTGGTGCTCTTCTCCGCGGCCAAACTGCCGCACTTCCCCAACGGGGTGATCGCCGTCCTGCTCCTGGTGCCGGTGTTCGCGGTCGCGTACGAACTGCGGATGTGGCGCCGCCGGGTGGAGGAGGGGCGGGAGCGGCTCTCCGCCCTGGAGCGCGAGCAGCTGGCCGCGCTGCAGCGCGCGGTGGAGCTCGAACGGGCGAGGATCGCCCGGGAGTTGCACGATGTCGTCACCCACAACGTGAGCATGATGACGATCCAGGCCGGGGCGGCCCGCAAGATCCTGGACACCGCGCCGGAGAGGGCCCGCGAGGCGATGCTCGCGGTGGAGTCCGGCGGCCGCGCGGCGATGACCGAACTCCGGCACGTGATGGGCCTGTTGACCATCGACTCGGAGAGCGCCGACAACCCGGCCGCCGGGGCCGGCCTCAGCCCGCAGCCGGGCCTCGGCCGGCTGGAGACGCTGGTCCACGGCGTCCGGCAGGCCGGGCTGCCGGTCGAGCTGACCGTCCGCGGCGAGCGCCGCGCCGTCCCGCCCGGGGTCGAGCTGGCCGCCTACCGGGTCGTCCAGGAGGCGCTCACCAACACCGTCAAGCACGCGGGCGGCGCCCACGCCGCGGTGACCGTCGAGTACGCCCCCGACCGGCTGCTGGTGGAGGTCACCGACACCGGAGGCCGCCCCACCGGCGCCGCCGCCACCGGCAACGGACGCGGCCTGCTCGGCCTGCGCGAGCGCCTCGCCGTCTACGGCGGCACCCTGCACACCGACCCCCGGCCGCGCGGCGGCTACCGCGTCAAGGCCCTGATTCCCCTGGAGAGTTCATGACCGAGCAGCCGCTGCGGGTGGTGGTCGCCGATGACCAGGCCCTGGTCCGCACCGGGTTCCGGCTGATCCTGGAGTCGGAGGGCATCGAGGTGGTGGCCGAGGCCGAGGACGGCGAGCAGGCCGTCGCCGCCGTCCGCCGCTGCCGGCCGGACGTGGTGCTGATGGACATCCGGATGCCCGGCCTGGACGGACTGGAGGCCGCCCGCCGGATCCTGGCGGACGGCGCGCAGGAGCCGCCGCGGATCATCATGCTGACCACCTTCGACCTCGACCACTACGTCTACGCGGCGATGGCCGCCGGGGCCAGCGGCTTCCTGCTGAAGGACGTCACCCCGGAGCACCTGGCGGCCGCCGTCCGGCTGGTCCGCACCGGGGACGCGCTGCTCGCCCCGACGATCACCCGCCGTCTGGTCGAGCGCTTCGCCCGCCCGGAGAGCCCGGCCGGCCCCGCCGCCGCCCCGCACCGGGAGCTGGGCACGCTCACCCCGCGCGAGCTGGAGGTGACGGGGCTGCTCGCCCGCGGCCTCAGCAACGCCGAACTCGCCGCCCGGCTGGGGCTGTCCGAGGCGACGGTGAAGACGCACGTGGCCCGGATCCTCGGCAAGCTGGGCCTGCGGGACCGGGCCCAGGTGGTGGTCGCGGCGTACGAGACCGGGCTGGTCAGCGTGGGGTCCGTCGCCGATCCGGCCGGGGGCCGGTGACGCGCGACGGGAGCCCCGGGCCTTGCCGCCCCGGGCTCCCGTCGTCACGCGCCGCGGATCAGCGCAGGTCGAAGCGGTCCGCGTTCATGACCTTGACCCAGGCCGCGACGAAGTCCTCGACGAACTTCTCCTTGGCGTCGTCGGCCGCGTACACCTCGGCGACGGCCCGCAGTTCGGCGTTCGAGCCGAAGACCAGGTCGGCGCGGGTGCCGGTCCAGCGCACCCGGCCCGAACCGTCCCGGCCCTCGAAGGTGTGGGCGTCCTCCGAGGTGGCCTTCCAAGCGGTGTCCAGGTCCAGCAGGTTGACGAAGTAGTCGTTCGTCAGCACGCCGGGGGTCGCGGTGAGCACACCGTGCGTGGACCCGCCGTGGTTGGCGCCCAGCACGCGCAGGCCACCGACCAGGACGGTCAGCTCGGGCGCGCTGACGCCCAGCAGGTTGGCCTTGTCGAGCAGCAGGTACTCGGCCGGCAGCCGGTTGCCCTTGCCGACCCAGTTGCGGAAGCCGTCCGCCTTGGGCTCCAGCGCGGCGAAGGAATCGGTGTCGGTCAGCTCCTGCGGCGCGTCCACCCGGCCGGGCGCGAACGGCACCTCGACGGCCAGCCCGGCCGCCCTGGCGGCCTGCTCGATGCCGACGCCGCCGGCCAGCACCACCAGGTCCGCGAGCGAGACCCGCTTGTCGCCGGCCTGCGCGTCGAACTCCTGCTGCACGCCTTCCAGGGCGCGCAGCACCGTGGCCAGCCGGTCGGGCTCGTTGACCTCCCAGCCGATCTGCGGCTGGAGCCGGATGCGGCCGCCGTTGGCGCCGCCGCGCTTGTCGCTGGAGCGGAAGGAGGAGGCCGCCGCCCAGGCGGTGGAGACCAGTTCGGACACCGACAGGCCGGTGGCGTTGATCCGCCGCTTGAGGTCGGCGATGTCGGCCGCGCCGATCGGCCGGTACGTGACCCCCGGCAGCGGGTCCTGCCAGAGCAGGTGCTCGCTCGGGACCTCGGGGCCGAGGTAGCGGACCACCGGGCCCATGTCGCGGTGGGTCAGCTTGTACCAGGCGCGGGCGAAGGCGTCGGCGAACGCCTCCGGGTTCTCCAGGAAGCGCCGGGAGATCGGCTCGTAGACCGGGTCGAAGCGCAGCGACAGGTCCGTGGTGAGCATGATCGGCACGTGCCGCTTGGCCGGGTCGTGGGCGTCCGGGACGGTGCCCTCGCCGCCGCCGTCCTTGGGCTTCCACTGGTGCGCGCCGGCCGGGCTCTTGGTGAGCTCCCACTCGTAGCCGAACAGCGTCTCGAAGAAGCTGTTGTCCCAGGTGATCGGGGTGGGCGTCCAGGTGCCCTCCAGACCGCTGGTGATCGCGTCGCCGCCGACGCCGGTGCCGAAGCTGCTCTTCCAGCCGAGGCCCTGCTGCTCGATCGGGGCGTCCTCGGGGGCCGGGCCGACGCTGTCGGCCGGGCCGGCGCCGTGGGTCTTGCCGAAGGTGTGGCCGCCGGCGATCAGCGCGACGGTCTCCTCGTCGTCCATCGCCATCCGGTAGAAGGTCTCGCGGATGTCGCGGGCGGCGGCGATCGGGTCCGGGTTGCCGTTGGGGCCCTCGGGGTTGACGTAGATCAGGCCCATCTGGACGGCGGCCAGCGGGTTCTCCAGCTCGCGGTCGCCGGTGTAGCGCTCGTCGCCGAGCCAGGTGGTCTCCGGGCCCCAGTAGACGTCCTCGTCCGGCTCCCACTCGTCGACCCGGCCGCCGCCGAAGCCGAAGGTGGCGAAGCCCATGCCCTCCAGGGCCACGTTGCCGGACAGGATGATCAGGTCGGCCCAGGACAGGGCGCGCCCGTACTTCTTCTTCACCGGCCACAGCAGGCGGCGGGCCTTGTCGAGGCTGGCGTTGTCGGGCCAGCTGTTCAGCGGGGCGAAGCGCTGCTGGCCGCCGCCGGCGCCGCCGCGGCCGTCGCTGATCCGGTAGGTGCCGGCGCTGTGCCAGGCCATCCGGATGATGAAGGGGCCGTAGTAGCCGAAGTCGGCCGGCCACCAGTCCTTCGAGGTGGAGAGGGCCTCCTGGATGTCCCGCTTGACGGCCGGGAGGTCGAGGGTCTTGAAGGCCTCGGCGTAGTCGAATCCGCCGCCGAGCGGATTGGCCACCGCCGGGTTCTTCGCGAGGATCTTCAGGTTGAGCCGTTCCGGCCACCACTGGCGGTTCCCGCCGCCCTGGGTGGGGTGCGGCGCCCGCCCGTGGTTCACCGGGCAGCCCTCCGCGTTCGCCTCTACGCCGGTTGCATCGTGGTTGTCAGACATGGGAATCCTTCCCTCACAAGGCGGATCACGGTGTCTTCATCTGCTACCTACGGCACCTACTGCTGCTGTCTGGTCCTGGCGCGCCGCGTGTTGCCACTGCTGTCACTGCCCGCCGTCGCGCACGGCAGTGACGGGAGTCACATACTGCTGCCACCCAGGCTAGCGCCGGAGCCGATCCTACGATGGACGGAATCCAAGTCAAGAAAGACACCAAAGCCATATCCGATCGGGAACCGGAAGGCACCGGAGGTGAATTGGTAAACTCCGGTCCTCCCCTTGACCTGAATAGGTGAACCGATATGAGTGACCTGCTGGAGCGGCTGCGCGGGCGCGGCTGGCGCCTCACCTCCCAGCGGCGTGTCGTGGCCGAGGTCCTGGACGGCGAGCACGTGCACCTGACCGCCGACGAGGTGCACGCCCGGGCGGCGGAGCGCCTCCCGGAGATCTCCCGGGCGACGGTCTACAACACGCTCGGTGAACTGGTCACCCTGGGCGAGGTCGTCGAGGTGTCCACCGACGGGCGCGCCAAGCGCTACGACCCGAACGCCCACCACCCCCACCAGCACCTGGTCTGCACCGGCTGCGGCGCCATCCGCGACGTCCACCCGCGGGGCAATCCGCTCTCCGACCTTCCGGCCGAGCAGCGCTTCGGATTCGCCGTGGTGCAGGCGGAGGTCACCTACCGGGGGCTGTGCCCGGACTGCGCGGGCTGACCTCCCTGGCAACGGCCGGACGGACGCGGAACGGTGCCCGGCGGCACGGACCCGGGCAGCGGGGCCGCGGCCCCGGGCAACGGCGGCGGGACGCGGGCGCCGGGGGCGCGACCTCGGAGGCCGGCGGCGGGACGCGGGCACCGGGGGGCGGGACGCGGCGGCTGCACCGGTCGACGACCGGGATCCCGTAGGGTCGGCCAATGGCGAAGTACTTCGACGTGCATCCAGAGTCCCCCCAGCCCCGCACCATCGGCACCGTGGCCGCCGGTCTCCGGTCCGGGAACCTCATCGCGTACCCGACCGACTCCTGTTTCGCCCTGGGCTGTCGCCTGGAGAACCGCGACGGCCTCGAACGGATCCGGTCGATCCGGCGTCTCGACGACCGCCACCACTTCACGCTGATGTGCATGGACTTCGCCCAGCTGGGCCAGTTCGTCCACATCGACAACGACGTCTTCCGCGCCGTCAAGGCCTCGACGCCGGGCAGCTACACCTTCATCCTCCCCGCCACCAAGGAGGTGCCGCGCCGCCTGATGCACCCGAAGAAGAAGACGGTCGGGGTGCGGATCCCCGATCACGTCGTCACCCGGGCCCTGCTCGCCGAACTCGGTGAGCCCCTGGTCTCCAGCACCCTGCTCCTCCCCGGCGAGGACGAGCCGATGACCCAGGGGTGGGAGATCAAGGAGCGGCTCGACCACGTGCTGGACGCCGTGCTGGATTCGGGCGACTGCGGCACGGTGCCGACGACGGTCGTCGACTACTCCAGCGGCGAGCCTGAGATCGTCCGGCGCGGGGCCGGCGACCCCGCGCGCTTCGAGTGAGGGGCCTGGCACCGCGGCGGCCATGACGCCGGGGACCCTTCGGGCCCGGCTCGGGGCCGGGC